>NZ_JAPEQW010000048.1:0-10146 GCF_026168575.1 Acinetobacter entericus | reverse complement strand
TTAGAACCCATTTAAAGTGTCTATATTCTCACCAATAAAAATGTCCGGTCTATGATGCACATCAACAGCTACTTGGACACCAATTCTTATTAAGAATGGACACTTACTATTTACTTGTTTGGTGTCACTTTATGCCGTAAAATGGCATTGAAAAGATTAAGAGGTGTTAAATGTCTACGCTAATTAAAAAAAGAGTTCAATATACTGTGGATGAGGCAATCTCAGAATCAGCAGAGTACATAATCAAAAAAGTTGGGCTAACCCCTGCATCTGTTTTTAGTATGGTTATGGCTGAAATTGCTAAAACAGGTCGAATTCCTGTGAGTAATCAAATAAGTGATGATGATTTTAATACAGCACAGCTCATAGCCCTGAGCCATAATATTCCGAGTGTAAAAGTATCCGATACAAAATCTGCTCAAGAGTTTTTAAATGATGATGGTGGATACTAATGGCACAGGACTTGTATTGGGCTTACGTTGGTTTTACAGACATAGCAGATGGTAAAACCCGTCCTGTTTTATATATTCGACAAACAAAAAAAGACTACATCGTATTCCGTTTAAGCAGTCAATATGACAATAAATCTGACTTTATTAAAAGTAAATATATTGAAATTACAGATTGGAAATCGGTTGGACTAAGTAAAAAATCATGGATTGATACTGTACAGACATATCAATTGCCAATTGATATGACAAAATTAACTTACATTGGTAAACTTTCTAAAAATGACTATGAACGATTAATTAATCATCTTAAAGAGCAATAACTGTTTGTCCAGATTAGCACAATACTTAATGATCATTTAAATATGAATTTGCAGTAAAAAACCAGCAGAATCTTCGCAGCTGATTTTAAACAGCATCAGGTCGAACTTTATCTGCAGCCAGACACATCGGTGGGCGGTGGGACTAACAGTTATGTTTTTGGAAGATGTGTAGTAAAGGTCGACCTACTAAGCAAAAAACAAGTGAAATCCGCAAAAAAAAGTCGCCTAAGAGTATTGTCTTTTAGAATCCACCACTTAAGCTAAGCGAAAGTGGTGGGAGTATGTCAGTACGTTTCTGTTAAAACACCTAAAACCCCATTAATAATCATATCTACCGCAATAGTCCCAATCAGTAAGGCTGACAGTCGCCCGACAATATCAACATAACGGTCAATATATTTGGCATGCTTATAACGCAAATGGTCATGCGCAAATTTCATTAAAATCATCAAGCCACAGGTCAACGCCAAAGTCAGAAAAATAATCATCGCTGCGCCGCTGATTGGCAGTGCCATACCTGTCACCACAGCAGCACTGATGGTTCCTGGACCAATCATAAAAGGCATCGCAATGGTTCCTGCCAAATGCTCAGGCGCACCACGCATTTCACCAATGGTATCTGCTCCCTGAAACACGTAGCGATAACCAATCACCAAGAAGATCAGACCACCAAATATTTGAAAGGCTTCAAAGCGTACATTTAAATATTTACTAAAAATCGCTTCCCCACCCCATGCGAACAGCATAAATACTATAAAAGCAATGAGACAGCCCTGAATCAAGGCTTTATTAAACACTTTAGCTTCGGAGTTCCGAATCATGCCAATCATGTAAATACTCATTAAAAACGGATTCAGCAATGAGAAAAACAAAGCAAAAGCATGTAAATATGAGGTCAACATGGTTCCTCCTAATTATCCTTGAGGGTCTGGAAATAAGGGACGATTCCCTGGACTGATTCGATTGATATGTAAGAAGGTCATATGGCGCTCATAACGATCCAGCACATCATTAATCACTTGCTCTTTGGTATAACCAACAAGGTCGTTGCCTTGAGAACCTTCATACAAATAAGTTTCAAGACGGTAGTAGAAGCGTTTACCCAGTTTGCCTCGTTCACTAAAGGTCGGAGCGATATAACGTACTGGCCAAATTTGATAGACAAAGTTTTGTTCTTCTTCCAAATGAATCATCAAATCTAAATGATATAGATTTGAGTCTTCTTCTAGCGCACTTTCTTGAACACTGATGTCGATACCACGTTTTTGCATTTCCTCGGCAACCGCCATCACCGCAGGCCGGCAGATGTCATCGAGCATACGCCGAGTTTCAGTTGTTCCTGGATGGTGCATGACTCGGGACAAACGCTTTTTCCAGTTGAGGATGTCGACATTGCCCACCACGGGTGCAGCATTTAAACTGCTACTAGCTTGTCGATAGTCTTCTAAACGCAATGACTTATACAAACCTGCCATGACCAAGAACATCACAAAACTAAACGGCAACCCCATAATGATTGTGGCATTTTGTAGTGCCGTAATCCCGTTAGCCATCAACATTGCAAGGGTTAATAAACCAATCGCTATGGCCCAGAATACACTCAACCATCGCGGTGCATCATGATCGACATTGGTAAATTGAGTGGTGAAATTACCCAACACCAGCGCACCAGAGTCCGCCGAGGTCACATAAAATAGTAAGCCAGTAATTGTGGCTACACCTGCAATAAACGGAAACCATGGATACTGAGCCAGTAAGTCATAAAAACCATGTGCAGGATTTGCAATCACACTCTGTGCAAGGGCTAAGTTACCATCAAAAATCACACTATGTAGTGCACTATTTCCAAATATTGATAACCACGTGAGTGTGAAAAACAGAGGAATAATGAGAGTTCCGCTAACAAACTCACGAATGGTTCGACCACGTGAAATCCGTGCTAAAAACAAACCTACAAATGGTGACCAAGCCACCCACCATGCCCAAAAGAACAATGTCCAACTGTTCATCCATTCTTTCGGTTGTTCAAAGGCAAAACTTTCCAAAGTCATACTTGGAAAACGGTTAATGTAGTCCCCAATATTTTGCACAAAAGCATTCAGTAAAAATTCGGTATTGCCTAAGAACAAAATAAACAGCATCAAGCCGACAGAAACATAAATATTAATCTCGGAGAGAACTCGCAGTCCCTTATTCACCCCTGAAGTCACTGAAATAATGGTCATTACCACCGCAACCACAATTAATGCGGTTTGCATCCAAAGGTTTTCAGGTAAATCAAACAACACATGTAAGCCATAGTTCAGTTGTACTACCCCAATCCCGCAGGTCGTAGCAATACCAAAAATAGTACCGATGACCGCAGCGGTATCGACACTATGACCGATCGGCCCATGAATCTTATTACCAAAGATCGGATATAAAGCAGATCGAATGGTCAGTGGTAAGTTATAGCGATAACTAAAATAGCCCAATGCCATGCCAATCAAGGCATACATACACCATCCCGTTAGACCATAGTGAAACAGCGTCCACACCATGCCTTGACGTGCAGCCTCTAGGGTCTGCCCCTCACCCACAGGTGGATGCATATAGTGAGATAAAGGTTCCGCCACCGAGAAGAACATCAAATCGATGCCGATCCCAGCTGAGAACAGCATTGCAGACCAACTTAAAAGGCTAAATTCAGGTTTGGAATGTTTGGGACCTAATTTGATATTGCCATAGCGAGAACAGGCAATGAAAATCACAAAGACCATATACAAGGTCGCTGCGAGTAAGTAATACCAACTAAAAGTTGAACTCACCCAAGCCAAAACCATATTTAAGGTTCGGTTAGCAAAGTCATTAAACAAAATGGTGGTAACAGAAAAAATTAAAATAATGAGAGCTGAAATATAAAAGACCACACCATTTAAACGGTCTTTAGGCGCTAATGTTTGATCATCAACTGCTCTTGGATTATCTGTTGCCATACAATCCTCAAGAAAGTAAATAAAAAAGACAAAAGACAATTTTTAAACTTCTCGTGGTCGAGAGCTTAAAAATCGACTAACGAAAACGACAGTATTTTTATCAGAAATAAAAACGCTATCTTCTTTAAACCCGAAGGTCTAAATCAATTATGAGGTGCATTTTCTACACAGTTTTAAAATGTGAGCCACCCTTGTTCATTGATATTTTGATAGGAATCCTACACATATCTCCCCTCAAAATGACTATAAGAGCTTTCTCAACTCGAAAAAAGTATAAAACCGTAAACCTATAGCTCATCAGCTCACTTTTCTGAATGATGTTCTGCAATTAAACCCTTATGTTACATCCTTTTGATAAATAAACAGTTATGTGGAACATCCAAAGCAATTTAGCAGTACTTTGCTTTGAATTTAACCATAAGTGTACTCATTATTGATTGAACGTTCAATCAATAATGAGTATTATAAAAAAATGCTATGATGCTTTCCATGTAAGTTATTGAATCTAACACCTTTAAATTTAAGGCAAATTGTTTTGGATTGTCATGAATAAACGTAGAGTAAAACCTGAGCATGAGCGCCGTGAAGAAATCATTAATGCTGCCTATGCAGTCATTTATGAAGTGGGCTTATCCAATACCACCATTGCTCAAATTGCAAAAAAAGCACAGCTTTCTACCGGCATTGTGAGTCATTATTTTGGTGATAAACAAGGTCTCATACACAGTTGCATGCGTCAAATGCTCAATGTCTTAGCCAAGACCACGGCGAGTTATAAAGTAAAGGTGGCGCAGCCCAGTCCAGAACATTCGCTCAAAGCCATTATTGATGCCAACTTTGACATCAGTCAGGTCAACAACACTGCTATGCGGGTTTGGCTGGATTTTTGGTCTGCCAGTATGCACCTACCCGACTTAGGTCGACTGCAAAGAATTAATGACCAACGTCTTTATTCAAATTTGAAGTTTCATTTCTTGCAGCTCATGCCGAAGTCACAAGCAAGCCAAGCCGCTAAAGGGTTAGCAGCACTGATTGATGGCTTATGGTTACGTGGGAGTTTAAGTGGTCATCAAGCATTTGATCGTGATTTGGCACGTTCTATTGCATACGACTATGTCGATATGCAACTTCGCTTAATTCAACAGATACGGCAGGAACAACAAAATGAATGATGTACAGCTTCACTCGCTTTATATTCACGGACAATATTTCAATGCCACCAGTGATCAAACCTTTGACAGTATCAATCCTGCTACAGGTCAGGTCATTGCCACTATTCAGCAAGCATCCAAAGCTGATGTCGATGCAGCAGTGCAAAGTGCTGTACAAGGGCAGCGTGAATGGGCTGCCAAAACAGCGGTCGAACGTGCCCGTATTTTACGTCGTGCAGTCGATATTTTACGCGCACGTAATGACGAGTTAGCTCGCCTTGAAACACTCGATACAGGGAAAGCCTTCAGTGAAACTTCTACTGTGGACATTGTCACTGGTGCAGATGTTTTAGAGTACTACGCAGGACTTGCAACGGCCATTCAAGGTGAACAAGTACCACTACGTGAAAGTAGTTTTTTCTACACACGCCGTGAACCTTTAGGTGTAGTGGCAGGGATTGGTGCTTGGAATTATCCAATCCAAATAGCACTTTGGAAATCAGCTCCGGCTCTCGCCGCAGGGAATGCCATGATTTTTAAACCTAGCGAAGTGACCCCTCTTACCGCCTTAAAGTTGGCAGAGATCTACACTGAAGCAGGCGTACCTGCTGGTGTTTTCAACGTGGTACAAGGTTTTGGTGCTGAAGTGGGTCAATGGTTGACTGAACACCCCGACATTCAAAAAATTTCGTTCACAGGTGGTGTGGCAACGGGTAAAAAGGTTATGGCCAGTGCTGCGGCTTCTAGTCTCAAAGAAGTCACCATGGAGCTCGGTGGCAAATCACCTCTCATTATTTGTGCAGATGCCAACCTTGATCGCGCAGCCGATATTGCGGTAATGGCGAACTTCTTTAGCTCAGGTCAAGTATGTACCAATGGCACCCGTGTATTTGTACCACAAACCCTCAAGGCTGCATTTGAACAGGCTGTGATTGCACGTGTAAAACGTATCCGCATAGGTGACCCGATGCAGGCTGAAACCAACTTTGGACCTTTAGTCAGCTTTCCGCATATGGAAAAAGTCTTGTCTTATATTGAGTCAGGCAAACAACAAGGTGCGACTTTATTGATTGGTGGACAACGTGGAACTGAAGCAGCACTTGCTCAGGGCGCATATGTTTTACCTACCGTGTTCACCGACTGTCATGACGACATGCACATTGTGCAAGATGAAATCTTTGGTCCAGTCATGAGCATTTTAAGCTATGACAGTATTGAAGAAGCTATTCAACGTGCCAACAACACCAGTTATGGTTTAGCTGCGGGTGTGGTCACACAAGATATTTCCCAAGCTCATCGCATTATTCATCAGCTTGAGGCAGGCATTTGCTGGATCAATACTTGGGGCGAATCCCCTGCTGAAATGCCTGTGGGTGGTTATAAACAGTCAGGGGTCGGACGTGAAAATGGCATTACCACACTTGAACACTATACCCGCATCAAATCGGTTCAAGTTGAACTAGGCGAATACCAAAGTATTTTTTAAAGTCTGAATTTTAGCTAGCTAAATCCTTACTTCCTTTTTATTTTTTTTTCATCCTCAACTCAACATGTGGCCACGTTCTCATGCAACGTGGCCCTGCCATAGAAAAAGGATCATTATGCATTCTCAACACTACGATTATATTGTTATTGGCGCAGGTTCAGCAGGTAATGTACTGGCTGCTCGTTTAACCGAAGACCCAGATGTTTCCGTGCTCTTACTCGAAGCAGGTGGTCCCGATTATCGTATCGACTTCCGTACTCAGATGCCTGCTGCCTTAGCCTATCCCTTGCAAGGTCGTCGTTATAACTGGGCGTATTTAACCGACCCAGAACCTCATATGAATAACCGCCGCATGGAATGTGGTCGCGGTAAAGGCTTAGGCGGTTCGTCCCTCATTAATGGCATGTGCTATATCCGTGGTAATGCCATGGACTTAGAACAATGGGCTAGCTTGAAAGGCCTTGAAAATTGGAGCTATGCCGACTGTCTGCCTTACTACAAAAAAGCAGAAACCCGTGATATTGGTGGCAATGACTATCATGGCGATGCTGGCCCTGTTTCTGTCGCCACGCCTAAAGCAGACAATAATGTTTTATTCCATGCCATGGTTGAAGCAGGTGTGCAAGCAGGCTATCCACGCACTGATGATTTAAATGGTTATCAACAAGAAGGTTTCGGCCCAATGGATCGAACCGTGACCCCCAAAGGTCGACGCTCAAGCACAGCACGTGGCTATTTAGATATGGCCAAAGGTCGAGCGAATCTAACCATTATCACCCATGCCATGACCAATCAAATTTTGTTCAATGGCAAACAAGCGATTGGTGTTGAATATATTCAAGGTGCTAATCAAAACAACTTACTTCAGGTCTATGCCAATAAAGAAGTCCTACTCTGTGCTGGAGCGATTGCATCACCGCAAATTTTGCAACGTTCGGGTGTTGGTTCAAGTACTTTACTTCAGTCTCTCGACATTCCAGTGGTGCATGACTTACCGGGTGTCGGTGAAAACCTGCAAGACCATTTAGAAATGTACTTACAATATAAGTGTAAGCAACCTGTTTCTCTCTACCCTGCTTTAAAATGGCAAAACCAACCTGCAATTGGTGCAGAGTGGTTGTTTAACGGAACAGGGATTGGAGCAAGCAATCAATTTGAAGCAGGTGGCTTTATTCGATCCTCCAAAGAGTTTGCTTGGCCAAATATTCAATACCACTTCTTGCCTGTTGCAATTAACTATAATGGCAGTAATGCCGTCAAAGAGCATGGCTTCCAAGCCCATGTCGGTTCGATGCGCTCACCTTCACGCGGTCGAGTACATGTGACATCTAAAAACCCTTTCGACCATCCAAGTATTTTATTTAACTACATGTCGACCGAACAAGACTGGCAGGAATTTCGTGACGCTATCCGGATTACTCGTGAAATTATGAACCAACCTGCACTTGATCCTTATCGAGGCGAAGAAATCAGCCCTAGAAAAGATGTGAGTACCGATGCTGAATTAGATGAATTTGTGCGAAATCACGCTGAAACTGCTTATCATCCATCCTGTAGTTGTAAAATGGGCGAAGATGATATGGCGGTAGTCGATGGACAAGGTCGTGTACATGGGATGCAAAATTTACGTGTTGTTGATGCGTCGATTATGCCGCTGATTATCACAGGTAACTTAAATGCAACCACCATTATGATGGCTGAGAAAATCGCGGATCAAATACGTGGTCATCAAGCCTTACCACGTTCAACTGCTCCATTTTACCGCGCCGATATTGATTGACATAATCAACCCACTTTCGTTTTACCTCAATTAGTGGAGTCCTGCAAATCAATCGCGATAACGTTACTTTGCGAAAGGTGAAATACTTTTAAGACAGGAAAGTGATTGGGGTGAAACGATTTGGTATCTATAAAGCAACTAAAAAAATGAATGAAAATTAATACGAGTGTTTTATTTATTAAAATCAAGATGTCTTTCCATTATTCCTGAACATCTGGTTGGATTTGGACCCAACTTGGCGCATGAAAAACTCAGCAGCATGTTTGACCTGAATATCCCGTTAGAAACGCTTCGGAGCTGGATGACGGCAATGACCTCTGGATTCCACGATCCAAGCGCCTTAAACGTCCATATCAGCCACGTTATAACCGGGATTGCTTCGGTGAGCTGATCCAGATTGATGGCTCATATCATGACTGGTTTGAAGGCCGTTCCGCGAAATGCTGCTTGCTGGTTTATCTCGATGATGCCACTAGAAAGCTGTTACATCTACGCTTTTGTGAGACGGAAACGACCTTTGACTATATTCTTTCCCCCGAGTCTACATTGAACAATACGGCAAGCCTCTGGCCTTTTATATATAGCGATAAACATTCGGTATTCCGAGTGAACCAGAAATCGAGCCAGGACAGCAAAATCACGCAATTTGGCCGGATTCTGAATGAGTTAAAGATTGATATTATCTTTGCCAACTCACCACAGGCTAAAGGTCGCGTAGAACGCGCGAATAGAACCCTTCAAGACCGTTTGATCAAGGAGATGCGTCTGGAAGGCATCAGTTCAATTGCCAAAGCCAATGCCTGGCTACCCTGCTTTATTGAGCAGTTCAACCAGAAGTTTGCCAAGTGTGCGCGAAATTCATAGAACTTACATCGTCCGCTAACAGAATCTGATGCTGAGCTGGAGGATATATTCACCTGGCAGGAACCGCGTAAGGTCACGAAGAACCTCACCATCACGTATGACAAGTGTATTTATCTGCTTGAACCGACAGAGCTAAATCATAAGCTTGTTGGGCAATACATTTCATTTCTGGAGTACCCGGATGGCACTGTAGCGATCATGCATGAAGGACGGAAGATCAACTATAGTGTCTTCAATAAACTGGCTGGACTACAGCAGAATCAAGTGGTTGAGAATAAAAGATTAGGCTCGGTTCTGGCGCATATCCAGCAACAGCATGAAGAGTTGGAAAAACAAAATAAACGTTCCCGTCTCAGGAAAAANTGAGAATAAAAGATTAGGCTCGGTTCTGGCGCATATCCAGCAACAGCATGAAGAGTTGGAAAAACAAAATAAACGTTCCCGTCTCAGGAAAAATATGCCGAGTCGTAAAGCTCAGAAAGCTGTTATTGAACAAAGAAATCTAAATCCTGTGCTTGACTTGGAAATGTCCATATAGGACATTTCTATTTGGTTATTAGGTAGGACATTTCTACTTTGGAATAACAGGTGTTTAGGTAGGTGTTATATTTCAATAACTTATGATTAAGCCGAAGTATCAAAACTTCGGCTTTTTTATGTTCCACGATATTTGAGCTGTTTTTAGGTTGTTTTGGTAGGTTATGCCAATCATTTTCCTACTTTTTAGCTATGTATCTTTTAAGTGCTGCCCGTTGTAAATTTAAGTCATCTACTAAATCTTGATCTATATCATTTAGCGCTACCATTGCTATGCCATATATATCCTTCTCTTGAGCTGCCGATGTTCGTTCAGAGTTGTAACGTAACCAAATGTGATGTTTTGAATAAAGATTCAATCCTTGTTTACTAAGTTCTAAATCTTTCAATCTAATTTGTACTGCACTACTAGTTTGGTAAGGAGAAATCTGCCCCGTTGTTACAATATCAACTGATGCATTTGCTGAACGCAGTAATTTACAGACCTTATCGTAATTATCAAATACAAACTTTTTTTCTTTAATCAGTGCATCTAAAGTGAACCGTACCGGGTTTGTCGGAGACATTTTTATTTAAGTTAG
>NZ_JAPEQW010000047.1:0-11687 GCF_026168575.1 Acinetobacter entericus | reverse complement strand
CAGTCTAAAATTAACTTTTCCCCAAAAGCGAATGATCGTTATTTTGATAGTCTCAATTTAATGATAGAAGCTGCTGTGTCTGGGTTAGGAATTGCGATAGCACCTCAAATTTTAGTAGAAAAAGAAATATTAAATGGAAGGGTCATTGCCCCTTTTGGTTTTATCTATTGTGACTATAATTTTTATGCAATGGTCAGAAAAAATAACGAAAATCCTGATGTTATGAATATCATTGATTGGTTAATAGCTGAGAAAAAAAGGGAAAGAGAAATTTAATCCTTGATCACCAAAATTCTATTCAATGTACTGTCTTTAGTATCTATCTTCACATTCTGTTCACTTTAGCCTCTCTAAAGTGCGGAGATAAACTGTGAAGATGGACAGTGAATATGAATCAAGTCAAAACGTTAATGGCAATTGCCTTATCCTTACCAGTGCTTTTCCTGTCAGGATGTAAAAGTGTTCCTCGTTATTCCTCTGATTATGCAAATGCCAGAGCGAGTATTCAGGGAATACCCTTAGATGATGCAAAAGCACTAGAAATCGGTACCCGCTTCACTTCGGCATTTAATACCTTGGGCACACCTAAATTCGTTGAAAATGCTGGAGCACTGTATGCAGATCAGCTTTTTATTAACGATACTCTGTCGCAATTTTCATCACGTCAAAATCTACTCCAACATTTTCAAGGGATGAACAAGCGTGTCAGTAACGTGAATGTCAAACTATTAAATACCTCCTATTACCAAGACTCTGCCTATGTGCATTGGCATATGGTCTATGACTTTAAAATGTTTGGCACGATTCGAACTATGGATTCTTTTGGAATCAGTGAAATAAAGGTCAACCCAAACCATCAGATTATTTTCCAGCAAGATTTCTGGGACCCGGCGAATGGTCTGTACCGTTCCCTACCTTATGTCGGAGGGACCTATTCATGGCTACTGCCTTTCAAAAAATAGCCATCAGTACCACGTTACTGATGGGATGTAGCTTCAGTCCATGGGTGCAGGCGCAAAGCTTGAATCAATGTGGCAATGGCCCGCTGATGGTGGGCCAAAAACAGGTCGGTATGGCCAGTTATTTTGCCCAAAACTGTAGCCAATCCTGGAAAGAGCAGACGATCCAGATGGACTTTTCCTATACACAGAATATTCCTGAATGGGCATTTAAGCGTGCAGCTACACATCTGCTCAAGCGTAATGTTAAAGACCCCAACATCCAGGCCATTTTCAATCCGATCAGCGATTTGTATCGTCCGGTCAGATCAGGTGATCTGTACCGCTTGAAATACAGCCATGCCACGCAAACCCTGAGTTTATCCCTCAACCGGAAAAATTTAGGGCAGCTGCAGCATCCGCTGGCCCAGCAATATTTTAATATATGGCTTGGTCCCCAGCCATTTAGTGCTAAATTAAAACAGCAATTATTAAATTAGTATCCGCGACTATGTCCAAACATTTTATCCTCATGGTTGAAGACCATTATGAACTGGCCTCTACCTTATGCGAGTTTCTGGAAGAGCATGATTTTGTGGTGGATCATGCCCGCAATCTGAATGCTGCGCGCCAGCTACTGAAACAGCAACGCTATCATATCTTGCTGTTGGATATTAACTTGCCAGACGGTTCCGGTTATGAACTGTGTGAATGGCTGCGTCATGAAGAAGGTCTGGACCTGCCAGTGCTGATGCTGACCGCTCGGGATACCTTGGACGACAAACTCAAAGGCTTCAATTCCGGCACGGATGATTATCTGGTTAAGCCGTTTGACTTTAACGAGCTAGTGGTGCGGGTCAAAGCTCTGATCAAGCGTTTGCTGGGTGAAGTGTCCAGTAGCCGTCTGCAAATTCACGACCTGATTTTGGACCCGGCAAGACAGCAGCTGACCCGGGCTGGGCAGAGCATTGAACTGCCTCCGATTCAGTTTAAATTGTTAAAATTGTTGATGCGTCATTCGCCTAAAGTCCTGACCAAACAGGAAATCATGATGGAACTCTGGGGTGATGAAGAGCCGGAAAGTGATGCCCTGCGTAGTCACATCTACAATCTGCGTAAAATGGTCGACAAGCCTTTTGAGCAAAAACTGATTCATACCATATCTGGTGTCGGTTTAAAGATTGCTTTAGAAACCTAATCTTTTTAGGCAGACAGAGATCTAGTTTAAATACACTACCACGATTAAGCCGGTCGTCATCTCCAGATCAACATCCTGATGGGTGCTGAGATAATACTGCCGGTCAAACAGCTCGACCCGCCAGCCCAGCTGCTTGCACAACTTCTGTACCAGTTGCAGACCAATCCCGTGCCCTTTGATTTCCAGTTGCAGCTGCTGTCCAGATAGCTCCTGGACTTTGGCATTATTTGGCAAAGGAATACCGACTCCATTGTCAGCAATCAGTACTTTATTTTTTTGCAGAATCACATCAATTTCTGTGCCTTGTGAATAGTTCAGCGCATTACGCAGAATATTGCCAAACACCATTTTGGTCATTGACGGATACAGTTTACGTGGCTGTTCATCGAGGTCTTTTTGCAGGTCGATCTGCATGCCTTTGTTGTGGCTGACACTGTCCAGATCCTGTACCAGATTCTCCAGACATTCTGACAGCATAGTGGACTCGGCTGTCAGGGTGTTGGTGGTATTTCGGGCGATGGCCAGTAAGGTATCGACCAGCAGCTGCATGTCTTCAATAGTGTTGTGCAGGCGGGTAAAGGATTTGTTGTTACCATAGCGTGCCTGACACAATTGCACATTGCCTTTTAAAATCGTCAATGGGGTGCGCAGTTCATGACTGACATCACCGGTAAACTCACGTTCACGCTGAATAAACGCACTCAAGACCTGATGGTATTTTTCTAATGCCTGCTTCAGGTATTCAGCTTCCAGATTGGAATCAGTGCGAATGTCCTGAAAAGGTGAAGCCTGATTTTTCTGATGTTCCCAGTCGATATGTTCCAGCGCATTGGCCAACCGGGTAATCGGAGAAAAATAACGCCGGGCACGACGGTTCCACCACCACAATACGCTGTACAGCACGAACAGACTGACCATCAGTGGTGCCAGACCAAACAGCCAGACCAGTTTGTTGACGTTACTTTCGCCAAAGACCAGTAGCACATGCTGCCGGTTTTTTTCACCGTAGACGGTCATGCGCTCTTTACCATCGACAAAATGCCGATTGACGCCCTGCTCGAACTGCATGTGCTGAAACTGCACAGGAGGAGTATCATACCAGCGATAACCATACAGGTTTTTGGTATCCGGCAGTTCGGCGGCCGGATTGCGTTCCAGCCGCTGCCAGTAGTGTGACATTTCCTGTTCCAAGGCGGTGCGCAGCAAAAAGCCTTTAATCACCCAGGCACTACAGGCAATACCAATCACCACCGACAAGGCAATGAATCCGATTTGCAGCCAGTAGTAGCGGTTAAACACCTCACCCAGAGGATGATCGCGTTTTTCCCTAAACAGCTTTAACATTGATCAATTCCCCGCTGGCCCATCCGATGTGCCCTTCAATTATACGGCTTTCTTTTTAAACAGAAAGTGGCCGATCACCCATTCACGTCCATGGTCATAACCAAACAGTTCGGCACAGGCCATGAAGAAAATCCGCCAACGCTGCCACCAGATGGCTGCATCTGCGCCATAGGTCTGTTCAAATAGGGGCTGCAGCTCGGCCTGCTTTTGATCCATATTCTCCAGCCAGGCATTTGCGGTACGTTGATATTGGGTACCGGCCCATTGCCAGTGCTGTTCCAGCTGCAAATGCTGCTGGAAATGCAGGAAGGTTGAAGCTGCCGGCATCAGACCGCCACTAAAGAAATATTTCGACATCCAGTCAAATTCATTTTTGACTTCAAATGGATAATGCAGGAAACGGTGACAGAAAATATGGCACCAGAGCAAGCCATCGTCTTTCAGCCAGCTGCTGATATTTTCAAACAGTTTCTGGTAGTTGCGGACATGCTCAAACATTTCCACCGAAACCACACGGTCAAAATTAGCCGGTTCCAGTTGTAGTACATTGACATCACAGGTGACCACTGTCAGGTTATCCAGTTTTTTCAGACTGGCCTGTTCCTGAATATACTGGCGCTGGGTTAAGGAGTTCGACACTACGGTAATCCGGGCGTTAGGATAATGCTCGGCCATATACAGACTGAGTGAGCCCCAGCCACAGCCAATTTCCAGAATATCCTGTCCATCTTGTAGTTGCGCACGCTGGCAATAGCTGGCCAGTGCGGCTTCTTCCGCCTGATCCAGTGTGGTATGGTCATGTTCAAACAGGCTGGCGCTGTATTTCAGCCGCTTGCCTAGCACCGCCTGAAAAAATGCGGTGGGCAGTTCATAGTGCTGTTCATTGGCTTTGTCGGTCTCGATGGCAATCTCGCTGTTTTTCAGCATATGCAGCACATCCATATAACGCTGTGCCGCCAGTGCCGGGTCAAAGCGCCCTTCTTGTGCCAGACGTTTTTTGCTTAAAGTGCGAATGCCTGCGCGAATCACGGCATCGGGCAATTTACCCTTTTCAACCAGTTTTAAAGATTGTTGAATCATAAAGTCCATGTATTTACCTACTCTTTGGGTGGCCACGGAATAAATATTGAAGTTCGTCGTTGATAAGCTTTGTAATTTTCGCCGCGATGGGCCAGTGCCTGTTGTTCACTAAACGGAATACCGGTGATGTAGTACAGAAACAGCCACATCAGCAGCGGATAAACCCATAATCCATACACACCTGCAGCCAGACCAAGAATCGGATAGGCAAACCAGTGCAACCATTCAAAAAAATAATTCGGATGACGTGAGTATTTCCACAAGCCCCGATCTAGGGTTTTGCCCTTGTTCTGTGGATCCAGCTTGAAGCGGTAGAGCTGCTGGTCGGCAGTACTCTCCCCGATCAGCGCCAGCAGCATGATTATGCCAGCCACCAGTACGGTATAGGGTGTCCAGTCATTCCACTGCTGGATTGGAATATTGAGCAACTCCAGCATCGGGTAGGAAAACAGTGCCACCAGCCCAGCCTGAAACATAAAAAAGGCCAGAAAACCGAGATGCTGATAATCTCCCATGGCTCGGCGCATATTGGCATAGCGGGTATCTTCTGCAGTTTCACTGGCATAACGGCGCAGTAGATGCCAGGTCAGGCGTAAAAACCAGATGCCGCTAAACACGCCCAGAAATACCCGAACTAGCAGCGGTGCAGTTTCCATCACCCAGGCTGCGATAATGACGTTGAGTGCAATACTAAAGCTCCAGGCGACATCGACCAGTCCGGCACGCTGGTTATAGGTCACCAGCAGCCAGCTACAGAACATGATAAAGACATTTAGAACCAGTAAATTCAGCAGCATGTCAGCCCTCCTGTTTTATCTCGGCTTAATAAGCACTCGCTTCGAACAGCAGATGCACATCACTGATTACGCCTTCGCGGAAGCCACCTTCGCAATAACACAAATAAAAATCCCACATGCGGATAAAGCGCTCATCAAAGCCAAGCGCCCGTACCTGATCACGCTGCTCCAGAAAACGCTGACGCCAGCAGTTTAAGGTTTGGGCATAGCTCAGACCGATATCTTCCAGATGCTTGAGACGCAGTTTTTGTTCGGACGCGGCCTGGGTCATGACGCTGATACAGGGAATAAAACTGCCCGGGAAAATATAGCGCTTGATGTAGTCCACAGTATTCAGGGCTTTGGCATAGCGTGCATCTTCAATGGTGATGGCCTGAATCAGGGCCAGACCGTTCGGTTTCAGCAGCTCACGGCATTTGCGGAAATAGGTCGGCAAATACTGTTCACCTACGGCCTCGATCATTTCAATCGACACCAGCTTGTCGTATTTGCCTTCCAGTAGTCGGTAATCTTTCAGCTGGACAGTGACGCGATGTGATAGTCCGGCTGCAGCGACCCGGGCCACTGCTTCATCATACTGTGCCTTGGAAATGGTGATAGTGGTGACTTTACAGCCATACTGCTGCGCGGCATAAATGGCAAAACCGCCCCAGCCACTGCCAATTTCGACTAAATGATCCATCGGTTTCAGCTTGAGTTTCTGGCAGATCAGCTCTTTTTTATAATCCGAAGCCTGTTCCAGACTCATACCCGGCTCTTTAAAGACCGCACTGGAATACATCATACTGCTATCCAGGAACAGCTTGAAAAAGTCATTGCTCAGGTTGTAATGCTCGGCAATATTTTTGCGGCTGCCATCAATCGAATTCTTGCGCGATTTGTACCAGGCCTTTAGCAGCAACTGGCTGGCCTTGGCCACTGCATTCTGATTCATCCGGTCCAGTACATCGCGGTTACGTGCCAGAATGCGGATCACATCCACCAGATCTTCACTGCTCCAGTAACCGCGGATAAAACCTTCTGCCGCACCGAGCACACCATTACGGAACAACAGTTCCATCAGACGGGTATCATGCACCTGAATCACGGCCTGCAGATCACTGTTTTCGCCGACTGTCCCGTTCCAGACGCCTTTAAAAATCAGCTGACCATGCCGCAATTTCAGCAAATGACGCAATATCACTGGCAGTGTGCTTTGCTCTCCCATTAACAGTGTTTTCATCGCAATGTGTTTCCTTTTTCTTTTTTAGGATGTCGGTAAAACGGAATTTTCTTTTTCCATAAACGCCAGGCATGTAGATAAATTCCGCTGACCATCCTGAAGGGTTCAAGAACTTTCAACACAGCATAACGGTGCTGCTGTGAAGGAACTGTGATGGCTTGCAGTGAAAATTGCATGGTGGCATCAAATTGCAATATCCCCTGCTGAAACAACTGCATATGAATCACATTGTTTTGATCGGAGAAGCTGAAGCGCCAGCGGTAATCCAGTGCCATCGGCATGAATGGCGACACATGAAAGGCCTTCTTGAAGTCAAACTGGTGACTCTGGTACGGCGCATATTCAGTTGCATTGTGCCGGCAGTCGTGGATATAGACCTGACGTTCATTCCAAGGGGTATTGGTAATTTCACTCAGTACAAAGATCAGTTGGTCGGTGGCATCAAAGACCAGATAAAACACCACAGAATTAAAGCGAAAGCCGAGGGTGCGTGGCAAAGCCAGGACCCGGATGGAAGCGGCATGCGGTAATAGGTAGTTTTCCCGCTTGATCAGCAGGCGTGCGACCTTTTGCCGAATCGAGCCACATTCCATAGTAAGAAAGTCACGCTCATCTAAGGTCAGTAAATTCCAGTGCTTGGAAGACCAGAGCCAGGTTTTTTGGGTAAAACTTGAGAGTTGATCCGGATCAAACCATAGATAGGTCAGCTGAGTCTCAAAAGCATGGGCTTTAGGCAAATAACGGCGATGTCGAATTTCGGCAGCGGCGATCGCCAGTGGATACATCTGCATCATGCGCTCCTAGCTGCCTGCTCGGTCTGCTGCAATAGCTGATCGACTACCCATGCAGCGCTACGTGCCCCATCTTCGTGAAAGCCCCAGCCCCAGTAGGCGCCACAGTATGAGGTGCGGTTCTGGGCATTGACTTCGCTCCAGCGTTGTTGAGCTTCAATGGCTGGCACATCAAATACCGGATGACGATAATGCCGTTCGACCCAGACTTTTTTAGGATCCAGGGTAAAATTAGGATTCAGGGTGGCAAGGACCTGGGTTTTGCATTGCAGGTTCTGCAGCTGGTTCATCCAGTAACTGAAGCCATAGTGCATACCGCTGTGCTGGAATGGCGTCTGTTCAGTGGCCTGACTCGGGGTTACATGCACATGCCAGCTGGCCCATTGGCGTCTGGATTTTGGCATGATGCGGGTATCAGAATGCACCACCATGCGGTTATCCTGATAGCGGAACTTGCCGAGCACATCCAGCTCCTGCGCGGACGGGTCTTTCAGTAACTTCAGGCTATCGTCAGCATGGCTGGCAAATACGACCCAGTCAAAACGTTCGCTGCCCTGTGTCGTTTCAACCAGCACATCATTGGCACTCCGCGAGACATGGAGAACACCCGTTTTGCGGAAGCTAATATTGGCCTGGGACTGAATCGCACGAACGTAGCGAGCCGATCCACCCTTGACCGTAAGCCATAACGGCCGGTCTTTCAGTTGCAACATGCGATGGTGCTGGAAAAAGCTCACCACAAATTTATAGGGAATCTGTCCGGCTTGCTCCACCGGACAGGACCACAGCGCCCCACACATCGGATAGAGATGTTCCTGACGGAAGGCTTCGGAATAGCCATGCTGATTCAGATACTCATCAATACTGAGTTGTGCATCAACCTGCTCGACATCCAGATCTCTATTGGCGGCATAGAAACGGAACAGATCCGACAACATCGCGCGAAAATCAGCATTCAGAAAATTTTGTGGGCGGAAAAGCAGGGAGAATTTTTTTGAAGGATTGTACTGTAAGCCGCTGACCTGATTATTCACCGAAAAGCCCATGTCACTGCTTTGCGATTGGATCCCGAGTTCTTTTAGCATCGCGCAAAACAGCGGATAGTTATGCTCGTTAAACACAATAAAGCCACTGTCCACTGCAATCTGTTCGCCATCTATATTGAGCTGATGAGTATCGGTATGGCCGCCAAAGTAATTATTTTTTTCAAACAGCGTGACCTCATGCACTTTGCTGAGTTTCCAGGCGGCATACAAACCGGAAATACCTGAACCAATAATCGCAATTTTCATGGTGATTCCTTCGATTGAATTTTGTGAGTGCCTGCCGTAGCGGCTTTTTTCTGTTTTCGAGCTTGGCTAATTTTACTGGCTTCATAGACCCGTGCTGGAATTGGCTTGAGTCCCCAGACCAGCCCGAGCAAGGCCATGAGTTTCAGCAGGTAATAGGTCACATCAATCTGCCACCAGTAAAAGCCCTGTCGGGTGCTACCAGCATAGTAGTGATGGTTGTTATGCCAGCCTTCGCCCAAGGTAATGATGGACAGGAATAAGTTGTTACGGCTGTGGTCATCCGTGTCAAAATCCCGGCTGCCGTAATGATGCGCCAGTGAATTGATACACAAGGTGGCATGGATCAGTAACACGGTAGAGATTACAAAGCCCCAGACCAGCAATTGCAGGCCGGACGTTCCAAGTTGCGGCCAGGTGATGGCCAGCCATTCGCCTAGTGCATAAATCCCGCCCGCAGTCAGCAGCACCACAATCAAACTGAAACGGTCCAGCCAGATCAGTTCCGGATATTTCAGCCAGTCCTTGATCACTTCTTTACGCGTGGCAAAATTATATTCATTTAAAAACCAGCCGACGTGGCTGTACCAAAAACCATGTGTGGAAGAATGTGGGTCTTGTAGTGTATCGGTATAGCGGTGGTGATAACGGTGATGCGCCGCCCACCAGAGAGGGCCACGCTGTGCACTCATGGTGCCCAGTAATACAAACAGGAACTGTACCGGGCGCGAGGTCTGAAAAGTTTTATGGGACAGATAGCGATGGAAAAAAGCGGTGATGGAAAACATACGGATCAGGTAGAACGCCAACATAAAGCCCAGCGCAAACCATGACACCCCCACCCAGAACACGGCAAGACAGGCCAGATGCAACAGAATAAAGGGCAAAATCCGGAGCCACTGAATCTGGCTGTTTTCAGCGGTCAGCGTTTCAGGCGATGTGTGTATGGACCAGCTGTCTATCCATCGCATCAGGCTTTTCAACATGGACTCATCCTACTTTTAAGCGGTTGTCTTTATTCTATTTGATGAGTCTAATCAGTCAGATATGAATTTTATGTGAAGTGAAATAAAAAAAACCGAACTGTAGAGAGACTAAGCAGTTCGGCAAAAGGGTAACAGATTAATGCGGCAATTTGATCAGTTTTGTCACGTCATAACCATAATGTTTTGCAGTCTCCAGATAGGACTGATAGGTGGCCTCATCCAGTTGCGGTTCGCGCGATAAAATCCACAGATATTTATTACTCGGTCCACCTACCAGTGCTACTTTATATTCCGGATCTACGTGTAATACCCAGTAATCACCTTTGCTAAATGGTATCCATCTTAAACCTGTAGGCAAAAAGCTGACCTTCAGTTTGCTGTTCCCCTGATTTTGCGAATACGCAACACCTTCAGAGCTAATTATTTCGCCATTGGCAATTCGGCAGCTATTCAATACCCCGATAGTTTGATCGGCATTGACACTATATTGTGCCGTGATATTGGCTATACATTTACGCTGAAAATACATCGGTAAATGCGCAATTTCATACCATTTACCAGCATACTTCTGGATATCTACCCGATCAACTGCCTGAGGCGCAGCAGTTTCTGCTTGAGTCGTTGTACTTAAGCTGATGATAGACAGTGCTATCGCTGCAAAAGCAGACTTAAATCGCATCTTCATTTTTTAGCCTTGTTGGGTCTCAGGATTAAGATAACCCAGTTAGATGTGAACAAAGCGTGAAGATCAAATGATACGATTCAGTTTTTCCAGATCAGGAAATGCCACCTGAATATTCACTATCTAGGGCGTTATTGCAGCTTATTTGAGAGACCCAAACAGAATTACTTTTTCAAAGCCATTCTTTGCTGTCATCTGCAACAGGTGTTCCATGCATCACATGCTGAATCATGGCATAGGCGATACTGCCCTTGAACGGAATCTCGGGTAACTGATCAAATTTGAAAAATTGCGCATCGCTGAGTTCATTTTCTTGAATCTGAATTTCCCCTCCGTGATATTCTGCCTTGAAGGCCATCATCAGATTGCTAGGAAACGGCCACGGCTGACTGGCTAGATATTGAATATTTTTGATTTGCAGCCCCACTTCTTCCAGCGTTTCACGGCGCACTGCCTCTTCTAGGGTTTCTCCAACTTCAACAAATCCAGCAATCAGGCTGTACATCTGGGTTTTATTGCGGGCATTTTTCGCCAGCAGAATTTCATCTGTACCCCGGGTGATGATGGTAATCACGCAAGGATTCACCCGCGGATACTGGTTATAGCCACAGGATGGACAGACCATGGCATACTGGCTGGCGTGCTGCTGGGTAGCATGGCCGCATTTACTGCAAAAGCGGTGATTACGGCGCCATTCCAGTAACTGTACCGCACGGCTGGCCTGTTCAAACTGCGGCCTGCTCCAGACCTGTACCAGTTGCCGGATCGGGACCAGTTGATAACCTTCGGGCACCAGTTCATCTTCTTTTAGATCGCGTACAATGACCTGGCCATTTTCCGACAGGTTCAGGTCGTGCTGCAGTCTTTCCACCTGCGGCAACTGGAAATGATCATCCACCAGCAATTGCTGCTGTCTAAAAATATACGCTTTTGAATGCATGCTCATGACAATCCCCGGATTAAAAAAAATCCCATACAGAGGGGTGTATGGGACAAAACTAAGGAAGCTTACATGGAGTAACTTCATGGAACATACTAGGCGCACGCTGCCTGAATTACAACCATAATAATTTTTATCTTTTTGATTAAAATCACATAATTTTCACACCAATTATGCCTTCAGGAATAATGCGAAGCGAGTTTCATCAACTGGCTGTAGCATTATAGAGATGAACAGTCTGTTATTGTAGCAATTATGATTTCTGTGCAATGTCAGCAGATCATCTGGTCGAGCTGAATTGACTGAACATGCGGGCTGATCTTTATTTTCACAAAAAATTGAACTAGCTGGCTTTACACTAGGCTATCTTTCATCGGGTCTGGAATGGCTATGCGTTTCGGTTTAATTCTGGGTGACCAG
>NZ_JAPEQW010000046.1:0-12074 GCF_026168575.1 Acinetobacter entericus | reverse complement strand
AGCGACTTGTTTTGAGAAGTCGTCCATTAATTTCCCCTAATTTTTGGCAATAACCCTATGCTTATAAACGATAGGGCTTGTGGTGTTTTGTTGGGTTAATTAGCTACCCATTGTTCAGTCGCTAAAAGCTGTAAAAATTTTTGCAGCTTTATATTCTTAAAAATTTATTGAGTTCAAATTTTTCAATCAAATCAGCCATTCTTACAAACTGTTTTGATTCATTTGCAGCAAAGATACTTTTTGCGACATTTTCTAAATAAGCTTCTGCAAGCAAAGAGATTGCTTGATTTGATGATGATGTGTTTGAAATGATTTTTTCTGCTATTTTTTCAAATGAGATTGAATTAAAAGTTGGAGTATAATTTGGATCATAATGAGGGTTAAAACTATCAGTCATTTGAGTACTTGTAGTCCCCCCATCAATCGTCGATCCATAATAACATTCAGCATTAGAATAAGTTCCATGATCGATGATTGGCCCAGTGTACCTGTAGACATATTTGTTGGCTGGAGATTGTAGTGCAAAGTATTCTGAAAGTGCCCTACAAGCGCCTTCAGGATTATCAAAGTAGAGAGCAAAATCAGGGTCCGATGATCCATATGCGGGAGCAATCCAAATGCGCTGCAGAAATGGAAAGTTTATAGGGACTACTTCATACAAAACCCAACTATTGTGCGTATCAAATGTCCAATTCGTAACCCCTGTCAATTCATTACAAGCATCAATTACAGCTTGCCATTGTTGCATATCATCATCATGTAACGAACGTACGATTGCCGCTGTTAAATCTAAATCAGCATAACTATCGTAATAGTCACGCTGATTTGTTTTATATGCTGTGTAGTGAGCAATACCGTTTGTAACCGTTACATCTGCATTTAAGTTCCAGCTGCTCCATTTATCTTTAAGTAAACACATTATTAAGCGCTTTGCTAAAATCATAAGAAAGCCCCGCCAGAAGCTATATAAACTTCATTACCAATTTTAAAAATCACACAAAGATTTTCACCATCACTCAATGTAAAATTTTGTGCTTTCTTAAAGGAGGTGTTTAGATTAAATCCTTTTAAATCAATCAACAATGTCATTGATTGACCTGATTGCAGGCTTGCAGTTAATGCCCCGTCTTTGATCAGGGTTAAGATTTGAATTGTTCCATTATTGATATTTAATGATGGGTTTGTTGTGGTGAAAACAACTTCACTCAATAGGTTTTCAACATATAGTTTCAAGTCTTCAAATTGACCTCTTAATTCTGTGATAGCTACAGAATCGACCTTATTTTCCAGCAATCCTAGAATCTTTTTCAGAATCGCCAATACATCATTCAAGTTATTAGTATTACTTAGAATTTCATTCCAATTTGTCGCCATTTCACTTTCTCTCAGGCAATAAAAAACCGCATTAAGACGGTATAGATTGTTTAACTTTGGATATAAAAAACCTTAAATCAACAAAAAATAGTGACCATAGCTAAAGTTGGATCAAATAAGGCGATTGTGTTATCGCCGCCATACACTGACTGTAAAACAAAGCCATCTACTGTCTGAGAAACAACCCCAAAGTTGGTGCCCGCACCAAAATTAGATACCCCAGTAATTACCACATAATCCTTGTGCGGCATTGGCTTGGTGAATGTAATTGTGTAATTTCCGTGGCTGTTCCGAACCACAGATTCAACATTTCCAGACTTGCGTATTTCACCTGTACCGCCGTTAAAATTCGCCCATGCGCGAGCTGCAAAGATGGGCGCTTCGCCTTCGGCTAAATCAGCTTTATCGAGTTTTTCATCATTCAGTTTTTTACCCATTCTTGCTGATAGTGGTTTTTTAGAATCATTAGATTCCAAATTATCAACAATATCTGTGGTGTTAACTTTATTAGTGTCTAGTTCACCCAATCCGTCAATAACACTATTAATTTTTAATGTTATTTTATTGAAAAGCCAATTCATCCACTGTCTTGCTGGTTGCAGTTTTAATGGAAAGCCCTGAGATAGATTTAGTTCATCTGTGTTTTTATCGCCCGCTTCAGAGAAAACGGTAAGTTTATCAATAGTCATCTTCACCCTCAAAAATCAACCTTACACCTGACGGCAAAGGAAACATTAATTTAACTAGCTCTCTTTCAAATTGCTCATAACTCTCTAAAAATAAGAAAGTTACAGTCATGTCTTTGTTGTCTTTAAACTTAAACGGCTTATCAGTAATTAAAGAAATAATTTCTTTAGCTGAAAGTTCAGAGCAATCGCTTTGGTTTAGCAGTATTTTAGCTTTGATCACCCTCTTAAATAATTGCGGTGTCATCTTTAAGGCTGTATAGCCACTCATACCCGACTCTCGCCAGTATCCAGACTTAAAACTTGGATCGTTAGTTTCTCGCCACGGTAGCGACTCAGGCTGACCTTGAAATCCAAAGTATGGAACTGGGATGGAGTTTGGTATTGAATTTGGCGCTCCAAGCCAGTCGGCAATAATCTGTAGCTGATCCCCTTCTGCAGTCTCTAAGTCGAATTTACTATCAAGGCCATTAAGGCACTCTAAGCAATCAATCAGCGGGCTAATTGAGGCTTCCACCATCTCCCTAAATCTGGGTTTATCTCGATGCTGGCTTGTCAGAAGCTCTATGTATTTACGTGCATCCACTAGAATCCCCCGGAGGTATTAATCTCAATATTGTCTATATCGCAGTAAGCTACGGCTTCTGGCGAGTTCACAAGAAAATCATTCTTGCCCGCCCCAAAAACATAGTCGCCATCACTTGAAAGTTTTCTATAGCGCATAAAAAAAGACGCTTTCGCGCCCCTCATATTGATTATTCTATTGCTTTGGTGGCCCTGATGTATCTGATCCAGATTTAACACCGGTTGTGAGGTGTTTTAGCAAGCTAACTGTCTTAGCCACAACGTCTGTGAGTGACTCAATCAGCCCATCAACAGTCAATGTCTTTTTCATTTCCACAGCACAATGGAAAACAGCTTTCTGGCCAATAAAATTAAAGACCCCATCTTTTGTGATTTGGATCTTCGTTGCATTGTCATCACTGCGGATCTCAAGGCTATCTGCTGAAATATTCGAGATCTTGTTTGCCTGTGATTGCGGTCGGAAAAATGCAAAGCCATCTGATAAATCATGATGCCGAGTATCAAAGGGATTCTGAACCCCGCCAGATTGCCACCACAGATCTATATTGCGCGATGAGAAGCTAACAAGGCATTCATCCCCCACATTGATTGGATGAGTAATGGTGAAACCACCAGCGCAGGGAAACATGACTGGAACATCCTGCAGTATTGGAATTTCCAGCATTTCAATATTGCCATTAGGCGTACGCACGGGAATTTTAATTAAAGGTTGCACTTCTACTGTGACAGCATTGGGATCATAGCTCACCACTTCACAAGGTAATGAGGTCCATAATCCCAATACCTCTGCAGCAACCGTATCCTTGATGATGCTAAACAGATCGGGTGAGCGTTCATTGATTGTTAGTGCCATTTGCCTCTCCCGCTTGAGGTGTCCAACTTTCATCGACTGCACTTATGGAGATGCCTGTTTTTGGCACCACCGCCCCAAGTGCAGTGCAAACCATATTTGAATACCACTCATCACCGCGCGTATCACCGCTGTGCTCAATCGCCTGAATCACAAAAATGCCCTGTGCATTGGTTGCGAGCTTTGGTGTTTTGTGAGGCTGATCCACTTGCTGACCGCTATATGCAATATCATAGTTTTCAGACTGCAAATTTGTTAGATCGATTTTGATCCGATCCATGCGCTTAAGTTTTGGGTTCAGTAAGCACTTAACAACAAGCCCCTCGCTGGTGAGTTGCGGCATTCCAACCATGCCTGTTTCAGCAGATAAGATAAATATAGGCTGGATTGAGAATTTATCCAGATCAGTGGAGTTTAAAACACCTTCTGAATAATCAAAGGTGACATTGTTCTCCCGACCAACCCGCTCAATAAACCCATGAAAACTGCCAAATAATGTGCGGCCGCGCGGGTATTTCTGATCACTCAATTTAGCCAACTCGCCAGCATCAATGCCGTATTTTTTGACCTCTTCAGCAATCAGGTCACTTAGGCCTTGAATTGGTGTACCTGCAGGCACAGATTGAGTAATGGTCGCATCATTGCGAACCCGATCCCCAGCAATGGCTAGAATGCAAAGATAGGTGTCAACTTGGTCGTATCGCCCACGGCGGTACTGAAACACACGACCTTTAAAAATAACCTCAGGCTCATCATCACCATAACTGCAAGCTAAGATAACCTGAGTGTTTTTCTTATCATCATCCACACCAGCCAGTTTATTCATGGTCTCATGCGATAAATTGTAGATATATATCTCTGCAGCCTTAGGTTGCTCTTTCGTTGGCTGGCTGACCACAAAAGTCATTTTGAACTCAGTAAAGTCTAGTGCCTCAGGTGCATTTTCATCAACCTGAATCGTTAGCCGACAGTTACGCATCCATTGCATTGTCATGAGTCGCTCCAATACAGTTTTATGTTTTCGCCCAGATCGCTAAAAGATTGGCTTTCATCCTCATCGATATTCAATACATACAATGAGCCTTTAATAACATGTTGATGCTGGGCCAGTAGATTATCTCCAGCTACCATTGGCAGTCCTGCAATCAATGGATTCTCTGCGGTATCAAAAATATCTAAATACCAACGGCTGGCGCGATAAATAAGCTGCAGCTTGTACTGCGTAGCGCCAAGCTTGATATTAAATTTTTGATTGCCGTAATTTAATGGAATTTCATAAATCATAAATCACCACATAGGTTTCCAAGCTCCACCAACCTGAGCCCCGCCAACCAACTGCCCTAAAATGGAGGTGCTGACCTCTTGCGGTTGTACGGTTCCACCATCCGCCACACCCGCAGTAGCTTCTGGACTTGCTTGATTTTCGATAGAAATGAATGCAGTTTGAGTATTAACTCTTATGACCTTTTTGAACGCAATGTCGATCATTAAGACATTTTCGGTTTGTAGGTCCGTAGTACACCCAAGAGACTTGATTAACATATTTGTATAAAGCCGCTTACCTGTTGAGACTATTAGGGGTAAAACCTGCTCCTGCAATTGCAACAGAGTTTGATACACAATTGTCAGGCTTGTATTTCCGCCTAAAACCGTATCGCCAAGAAAGCCATTTAACGCACCAGCACTTTCAGACCAGCCCACCCTTATTGTTACCTCTGGTGGCTCCTTGTAAGCGTGATCTGAAATGGCTGCACCCACTTCTGTTGGATGCTCGGTGATTTTCAACTCATCTTTGTGCTTTTCTTCGACTGTTACATCAGCAAATAGCCCCATGATTGTTCGACCACGGCCCGAAAGTAAAAGAGAACCTAGAATCTCAGTATTCTGAGATGACGTGACAGCGCCTAGGCCGCCATCTATAAGTGTGCCTATTGACATATTTGCTTTCCATTAGGTAAAAAAAAGCCCACAAATAGTGGGCTTGAATTTGATACCAACCTATCAAAGACTATGAATACCATCTAAATCATTGATGATCTTTTCACACATTTGAATTGCTACATTTGCAGTTTTATCAGTAACCTCGACATCGAGTTTATAGTCCGACTCTACTCTCAGGATGTGGAAATTATTAAGCTTAAAGGCGATTCCCTTTAACTTATTGTTGGCCGGCCGTAATGCGATCAATGTCTCTCTTAATGATCTATGTGTGCCACCCTTGTAGGCATTAACTGGTATCCCGAGACTAATCGCCTTTTCATTTACTTGATGAAATGCACAATAATAACTTCGACTCACAGCCTGTCTAAAATCAATTTCACTCAATGGTGATAAGGAAATAATTTTCTTTGAGAAACTTAAAAACTCAATACTATCCACAACTCTTCCTTATCTTTCTGTATGAATAGAATAATCATCAGATGTAAATATAATTGGGTATTTCAGCAATTCTTCATACTCATATTTTTCAAGTAAATCCACCAAAGCATTGCTCATCTCATCATTCAACAGCCCAATAGTTGCTAAATCCAACTCTGGATTAAATAAAATAGTTGAAACATTTGAATCTGATACATCTGGGTATCTTATAATCTTACCAGCACAACTTGAAAAAAACACAGCATAAGCCGAGCTCAGGATATCCCTGTAAATTTCCAAGTTTAGATTGCTATTTTCTAATTTACTGATTTCTTTATTAAGGCTGCTTAATTCAGTCTTAATGTATTTTTGATCACTCTCATTTAAGGATTTCATTTCATTCATCCTCTCGTCATAAAAATCGTAACTTACTGCAGTACCAAAAAAAGCAAAAAAATACGTGGAGTCTAAAGTGACTTTATATGCTGCCCAGTATGAATCTAAAGCCTCCCTATACAATCCTTGGTGTGCATAGCAATTGCCAATAACCCTATATGCCATTCCTTTATAAGATTCACTCTGAGTTAAAAGAAGGGCTGATTCAGCCACACTTCTAGCTCTATCATTCTCACTAATATAGGCATCCAAAATAGCCAACATGAGCTTGTATTGGAAAACATCAACCGCCTTTAAGCTCTCAGCCTTTCTTCTCCACGATTGAATTTTGAACTCACTTTTGGTTTTAATGGTACTTGAGAAAATTTCGCTTACTAAGTCTGAGTAAACTGTCTTAACAGCTGGATTCATTGGCTTATTTTCTCAATTCAAAACATGGCATAAGTCAACTTATTATATCAATTAACTATTCTTTTGTACTGTTTTTTTGGGTCAATGTTTTACAATCAATAAAACCGGTATTTGCCAGCTCAGGGCTTAACCCTTATAAACAACTACATTAATGGTTTAGCATTAAAACCAATAACATAGAGGCAACCTCATGAAAAAACTACTACTTATCGTAGCCTTGGCTTTATGTAGCTCAACTTTTGCAGGAAGTTTTGAGGATATGCAACTGTTGGATAAAGAAATAAAATCACTCAAAAGTAAGCTCAACACTGTTTACAAAAAGGCTTATTCACAAACAGAAGCCAAGATGGAGTTGGATGCTTCCCAGAAATCATGGTTGAAATTCAAGGAATTGCAATGCGGCGATTTTGTAGTTGCCGATACACAAGGAAGCCCTGCAACCGTTAGCTATGATTTAACTTGCCAATCTATACTGTATAAACAGCGCATTGCCTTCTTGGAAGAAATGTTTAACCTATAAAAACACCCTTTGCCCCTCTTGCCATAATTGCTAGTGAGTTCTCTTGTTGGCGTCTAATGGCGTTGGCAGATTCCACTGGACTACCAACACCATTAAGTGTCATATCAGTCTGAAACGATTGATGCACCACAACACTACTAGCTGTCATAGCATTAGACTTGTTGATCTGTGATTTATGTGGATTACCTAAAGGTGGTGCATAAGATTGCAAATTCCAGCCTGAACCAAAATCTAATGCATTTACCTCATTCGTTTTTGGAGTTGAGATAAAGTATGGTTTGGGCATTTTATGTTTATCAGCACTCGGTGTTCCATGAACATGAACTGCCTTTCCCACCCCAAATCTTTGTCCCGTTTCTTTTGATTGCTCATCAACTTCTTGAACCCATTTCTTTGTAGCTGCACTAGCTTCACCCAGATAAAATGGGTTCGCATAAGAAATGTTCAATCCCACGCTTGAATCTTTACCATTTGCACGAGCTTCCAAGTAATTGCGAACAAAAGTTTCCATTCGTTTACTAACGCGACTCATTGGTACATTCTGCACACTTCCGTATGCGCCTTTGCGTGGAGCATTAATATCCGAGAACGCCCAACGCTGGTTAACAACATCCCGCACACCACCACCAAACTTTCCAGAAGCCGCCCTATTTAAAATTGTATCAATCACACCTGCAGCTTGATTCTCAAAGTTTTTACCCTTAAGACCCCCAACCACCTCGGTTGACGCTACTTTCATAATATCAACGATATCCCGCTCTGATAACTTCAACTCCTTACCAGACTTAACCGCCTCCTTAACGCCCCCCTGAATCGCTTTAGCCGCACCCACCGCCAATTCCTTTGCAGTCACGGTAGATTTACCCTCATTTATCTCAACGGCTTTTTTAGCTTCCTCATTTCCCAAAAATGCTAATGTTTTTGCAATCCCTCCACCAATAGCACCCTGAACTGCTTTCCCAGCACCATTCGCAACCGTTTTCACGCCCTCATCTACCTTGGTTGCAACTTCCTTGAGTGCACCTGCAGGGTCTTTGATAATTTTCTGGATAAACTCAATTGTCTTGTCCTTGATCTTCTCGAGAATATCTAAAAAATCTTTGATCTTGTTGATGATGGTATCAATACCATTAGTCCACTTAAAGCCCATTTCAGCAGCGTCATCGTAACGATCCAAGCTCCAGGCCTTATTTGCCAGTTTCCCACCGCGCCCACCAGACCAAGGCCCGCCTGCAATCTCAACTAAAATTCGCTGTTCAATAAGATGAAAATCAAATCGCCAATGCTTTGTAGATTTAAACTGGAATTTCTTTTCGTATTTGATATCCAGGACATTGAGCGCTTGTTCGAAATCTTCCTCAGCCTCTAGATAATTTTCTGTTGCCTTGGGTAAAGGTTTAGCGCGTGATTTGGTTTTAGGTGGGCGCTTCTTGGTTTTCCAGAAATAGTCATCTGCATTCATATGTTACGCCCATTAAAAAACCTCCAGAAGGAGGTTTAATTTTATTTGTTTAATTCCTTATGCATCCACGCCAAATAAGCATCTCTATCCTTGAAATTTGGTGCATTGGAGAGATTCAACACAATATCTCGATCAGAAACTGAAACAGTAAAATGTTCAAAAGTCTGAAAAAGACTACCTTTCGCTCGATCAAAGAAGTTTGATAGGAACATAATGTTGTAAGACCAGTTGCCTATTTTTTTGCTCTTCTCATCTAATTCTGGGTGTTGCAATACCCTTTCCGCTTGTTCTTCAATAATTGGGAACTTTTCATGTGATATAAACGCATCATATAGGCTCTCTAATTTCGAATAATTCATCATTTTTTGTTTCTTTTAAAATTAAGGTGAGTAAAGAATATATCAAAATTATCCAATTATTATTTAAACAAAAAACANTATAGGCTCTCTAATTTCGAATAATTCATCATTTTTTGTTTCTTTTAAAATTAAGGTGAGTAAAGAATATATCAAAATTATCCAATTATTATTTAAACAAAAAACACTTCACGCAAATTCTTAATTCGCTCTTTCAACTTAATCATGATGCCATCAATCGCCAGCATCTCACCCCGAGTCAACCCGGCCCGACTAAGACTCTGATACTTAGACAGCTCAGCACTGCAAAATTCTAAGTCTTGTTTCGCTTGTACTTTGTCTGTCATAAGACCACCAAGAAATCTTTCACAAACCAATTTGAGTTAAGCATTGTTTTATACCAGTGGTTTTGAACCCATGTATAAACAATCCCATCCACAACCTTGTAGTAAAGATCAAAGTATTTATATTGAGCATCAAATGGCATACCCACCACCAAATAAGAAAAGAAAACCCCGCCAATAATGCATATTGAGCGGGGTTTTGTTTGCCGTAATACGTTCTGCAAATTATTTAATATTTTTCACTTTAAAGCAGTTCCGACAAACTTCCATATCCCCATCCTTACAATGGTGAATTTCAGTCACACCGTGAAAGCCAAATAAGCATTTTACAAATTGGAGCATATGTTTCCCCATGCAAAAAAAAGCCCACTCCAGTAGTAGTTGGGCGTGGGCTTGTAAACTAAGTACCTTGGAAGGTAAGAAACTACAGCTAGTTTCTGATAGTGATTATCATTTAAATAAAATTAGTTTTCAGTGGCAAAATATATCAAATATAAAAATAATGCCAACTAAATCATATTATTAGATCTACTTAATCTATTATTTAGAATAAATAAAAAGCCCGATCAAGTGACCGAGTTTTCGTTGTTATATATCTGGAAATACTGGGTAGTTGAAAATTAAGCAATTTTAATATGGTGTAAATAGACCATTTTAAATACAGCGAATTACAGAAATTAGAATGTAGCACTCTAGAAATATCAATCTCACAAAACCAATAAGTTAAATGCGCCTTTCGTATATTTTTCTATAGATTTTCTTGGTTTATCAAAAATATATACCACTTCCGAATTGGTTCCAAAATTCGCATTTCTAAGAAAGTTATCAATCTCATCACGCTGTCTTGCTATTTTTTGAAAATTTTTACCATCACTTGCAACAATCTCTAACTTCCCAACTAAAGTCAAAAAAAGATCTAATTCATTAAATTCATTTATAAAGTTGGAAATATCTACGTACTCGTAATTCAAATTATTTCTTCGTATAAATATCCTGATGCTTGAATACAACTCTTTTTTTGCATCATCACAACTTGAAAATTTATTTAAAATATCTTCTAATAATATTTTTAAATTAGCATAATCTTGTGTATCTTCATCTAGTTGATAGTCTTTAATTGATAAGCATCTCCATAGAGTTAGTATCCGACTTTCAAATGCATCATATTTTTTGATTACTTCTTCAGCTGCATCAGCCCTTCTCTTCATTCTCTCCTGCTTCATCCAAATCCAAAAACCAATAAACAACAACACAGGTGTAACAATTACATTTACGTTTGGATAGCCATTTACTGAGAAGCATATAATTAAAGATACCCAAGCAATAATTAAGAAAATGAATATCATATTTAAAATTTCTTGCTTCATGTGGTTAATGATTTATTTGATATGGATTCATCAAATAATAGCAATATCCCATAAAACAAAAAAGCCCACCTTTCGATGAGCTTTTTAATTAACTTTAGTGCTTTACGTACACTTCGGTCACTATAACATAAACATACCAATTCAGGATTTAAATGTCAATTTTTAATATTGAGCTGTTTTTTGTAATTGTAAATATGGTCATTAGCAGCAAGCTTTGCTTCAACAAGCATTTGCTTTACCGCATCTCCATAGTGCTTCCAGTTATTCTGGTAGGTTTTTACATCCATAATACTAAGCAAACCAGCCATGCGTAAACGACCCTGTAATTTGTAATCATCCTCAAGAAAATCATATAAAAAGAAAAACAGCTCCATACGTGCAATCATGCGACAGATTTTTGGTAATTCATCTTTTTTGTACTTCTTTTCAGTATCAGCTACAGCGTAAATAGATTTAAATAGATGCTCTTCAATTCGTTTGTGTTCTACAGTGGTATCTGCAAAGTCACCGTTAGCTAGAAGGTATGCTATATCTTTTTGCAATTCATCATCCATCTTTCCAAACACCCCGATCTTTTCATCCCAGCTCGGTGGACGCTCACCCGTTGCAGCAACACTAACTTCATAACAAGCAGTTTTTGCACGCATTTCACGCCCTAACCATTCAAAATTTGTTGCTGTTACTGCATTCATACCCTGTCCTCAAACTTCTTTAATGTCGATGTCGTGCACTGTTTTCATCAAGTGTTTCTTATTGCGATAGCTTTGCAGCTTCCGCGTAACTGCTGACTTCACATCTTCCACCACAAGGTGCCCTTCGCTGATGTATGTGAAATCTGCAAAATATCTCAATTCAGGTTTTGCCCTTTTCTCCCCCTCCAGCTTAACCTTAGGCGCCAAGACAAATTTCACCTGGCACTTAAGCTCTGAAATTTCACCCCGCTGCATTCGCGCTGTTAGCTCGATATAGCGCTTATACTCTTTGGCGCTATCGAACTTCATTCCATCCTTTTCCATGCGCTGTGAGTTGTATTTAGAACGCCCAGACTTGGTTTTAGTCTTGGGCGCGTATTGAGCGTGGTAATCAGCGAGTGAGATGCTGGTCACTGTCACCTCGCAGGGCTTTTTCCAAAATCTTCACACACATATCAACACCTTCTGATTGACATATTTGAGCTGGATCTTTATAGCCATCCATGTCTTCACGCAGCATGAGCGCCTGTTGGCGCATAGAAAATAGAGCATCTTCCATCTGCTTTCGCTTTTCATTAATCTTGGCTTCTCCCAAACAGCCTGATTTATCCCCTTCTCGGCATACTCTTGAATCACATCAGCGTAATTGTCTTTGAATGCCTCATAAGCCAAA
>NZ_JAPEQW010000045.1:0-13175 GCF_026168575.1 Acinetobacter entericus | reverse complement strand
CTGGTCACCCAGAATTAAACCGAAACGCATAGCCATTCCAGACCCTATGAAAGATAGCGCAGTGTAAGTCAAGACAGTTCAATTTTTTGTGAAAATAAAGATCATTCTGCATGTTGAATCAATCCAACTCGACCAGATGGCCCGCTGACATCGCTCAGAAATGATGAGTACTGCTATAACAAAATATTCATCCCTACAATGCTAAAGCCAGTTGATGAAACTCGCTTTACATGATTTCTTAATACATGAGTAGTGTGAAAATTATGTGATTTTAATCAAAAAGATACAAATTATTATGGTTGTAATTCAAGTAGCTCACGCCTAGTATCTGGCTTGAAGTTACTCCATGTGNATTCATCCCTACAATGCTAAAGCCAGTTGATGAAACTCGCTTTACATGATTTCTTAATACATGAGTAGTGTGAAAATTATGTGATTTTAATCAAAAAGATACAAATTATTATGGTTGTAATTCAAGTAGCTCACGCCTAGTATCTGGCTTGAAGTTACTCCATGTGAGCTTCCTTAGTTTTGTCCCATACACCCCTCTGTATGGGATTTTTTTATCAGGGAATTGTCATGAGCATGCATTCAAAAGCGTATATTTTTAGACAGCAGCAATTACTAGTGGATGAGCATTTTCAGTTGCCGCAGGTAGAAAGACTGCAGCACGACCTAAACCTGTCGGAAAATTGCGAGATCATTGCTCGTGACCTGAAAGAAGACGAACCGGTGCCGGAAGGTTATCAGCTGGTTCCAATCCGGCAACTGGTGCAAGTCTGGAGCAGACCGCAGTTTGAACAGGCTAGCCGTGCGGTACAGTTACTGGAATGGCGCCGTAACCACCGCTTTTGCAGTAAATGCGGTCACGCCACCCAGCAGCATGTCAGCCAGTATGCCATGATCTGTCCATCCTGTGGCTATAACCAGTATCCGCGGGTGAATCCCTGTGTGATTACCATCATTACCCGAGGTACAGATGAAATTCTGCTGGCAAAAAATGCTCGCAACAAAACCCAGATGTACAGCCTGATTGCAGGCTTTGTTGAAGTTGGAGAAACCCTGGAAGAGGCAGTAAGCCGTGAAACGCTGGAAGAGGTGGGACTACAAATCAAAAATATTCAATATCTAGCCAGTCAGCCGTGGCCGTTTCCCAGCAATCTGATGATGGCCTTCAAGGCAGAATATCAGGGAGGGGAAATTCAGATTCAAGAAAATGAACTCAGCGATGCGCAATTTTTTAAATTTAATCAGTTACCCGAGATTCCGTTCAAGGGCAGTATCGCCTATGCCATGATTCAGCATGTGATACATGGAACGCCTGTTGCAGATGACAGTAAAGAATGGCTTTGAAATTTAAAAAGAGAAATGTTTGAATATTTAGATGATAATTTCAGGCTGAAATAAGAGCGGAAATATAGAAAAGGAACTCTCAGCACTTGCCACGGACTTTGCCCGTTTTCATTCTATAGACTGAAATAAAGAGCTTGGCAATGATGGTGCTGCATGGTTTTTAGTGTGGTGTCATCGGTTCGACCATGTGGATGTGCTGTATTTTGCAGACCCCTATAAACAGATGCCGTCCTGAATAGGTTGGGAATAATTTAGATAATCTTGAAAATTTTTCCACTTGAAGTACTTTGGAAAAACATATCAAAGCTAGGTCGAATATCTTCACCATCCACGGTTATATATTTGACATGGGAGTAAGACTGGCTAGCGTCAAAATGGTGATTAACTGTGGCCTGAATAGAATATTTGATACCGAATTGATCTTTTATATTTAGATTTTGTTTAAGCATTTAGATATACCTTGAAGAACAGCACGAAAGATAAACGATTACATGGCTTGATTATTCATAAATTTTTAAGTTAAATAACTTTATGATTTAACTTAAATAATTGATTCATAGAGATATAAAATGTACGACTATCTAAATTTAAATCTACTTCAACGCCAGATTCTAGACGTACTTTTTTACCAACTTCGATCGTTTTAAACCCTTCACGTGTATTTTGCATTTTATTTAAAGGGATTAACGAGACAATAATTTCAGTACCATTTGTAGATTTTGCCACTAATTCATTATTTTTTAACAATGTGTATCCTATTTTTGTGAATTTTTCGAAGAATATGATTAACAACTTTTGAATTAAAAAAGTACAGTGACGTACTTTTTTAATTCATCTAATTACTTAGACCGCAGTAATATTAACTGCGTTTGGTCCTTTTTGACCTTGAGCGATGCTGAATTCAACTTGTTGACCTTCAAATAAGGTTTTAAAACCTGAACTGGCAATTTCACTGAAGTGAGCAAAAACGTCTGGGCCAGATTCTTGTTGAATAAAACCAAAACCTTTAGTTTCATTGAACCACTTAACCGTACCTTTAACAATATTTGAGTTTGACATAATAAATCCTACTGATTTTTTAATAATTTTAGCCATTTTATTGACTGCTGATAACTTGGAAAATAATAATGAATGAGACTTAAAATCTAAAAAAACGAAGGATTATGAATAAAACGACGATACTTAACAGAGATTGAATGAAACAAGATTTTTTTCTAGTTAAGATCACTATACATTAAAAATAAATTTAATCAAGTTTTTTTATATGTATATTTGATTATCTTATAAAAGGGATCTGAATCTGGAAAGAGTTTGTTGATCTGGTTGACTTTTTTTAACAAGTCTATCGACAGCATTGATACAGAAAAAACTAATTTACCGCTTAAAAATGGGATCCAATAAAAAATGATTATACCTTTTTTTCAGGCTATAAAATTGAAATTTTGCCTACATTCGCCCTGCATTTGATCTTCACGCTTTGTTCACATCTAGCTGGGTTATCTTAATCCTGAGATCCAACAAGGCTAAAAAATGAAGATGCGATTTAAGTCTGCTTTTGCAGCGATAGCACTGTCTATCATCAGCTTAAATACAACGACTCAAGCAGAAACTGCTGCGCCTCAGGCAGTAGATCGGGTAGATATACAGAAGTATGCCGGTAAATGGTATGAAATTGCGCATTTACCGATGTATTTTCAGCGTAAATGTATAGCTAATATCACGGCACAATATAGCGTCAATGCCGATCAAACTATCAGGGTATTGAATAGCTGCCGAATTGCCAATGGCGAGATAATTAGCTCTGAAGGTGTTGCGTATTCGCAAAATCAGGGGAACAGCAAACTGAAGGTCAGCTTTTTGCCTAAAGGTTTAAGATGGATCCCCTTTACTAAAGGTCATTACTGGCTATTACGAGTAGACCCGGAATATAAAGTGGCACTCGTGGGGGGCCCAAGTAATAAATACCTATGGATTTTGTCACGTGAACCGCAACTAGATGAAGCAACTTATCAGTCATATATAGACACTGCGAAAGATTATGGCTATGACGTGACAAAACTTATCAAATTGCCTCATTAATCTGCTAACCTTTTGCCGAACTGATAAATCTCTCTACAGTTCGGTTTTTTTTCCTTACTTCACATAAAATTCATACCTGACTGATTACACTCATCAAATAGAATAAATACAATCGCTCGAAAGTAGGATGAGTCCATGTTGAAAAGTCTGATGCGATGGATAGACAGCTGGTCTACACCCACAGCGCCCGAAACACTGACGGCTGAAAACAGCAAGATTCAGTGGCAGCGGATTTTACCTTTTATTCTGTTGCATCTGGCTTGTCTAGCAGTGTTCTGGGTGGGAGTGTCGTGGTTTGCAGTGGGCTTTATGCTGCTGTTCTACCTGATTCGTATGTTTTCCATTACGGCTTTTTTTCATCGCTATTTATCGCATAAAACCTTTCAGACCTCGCGTCCAGTGCAGTTCCTATTTGTATTACTAGGCACCATGAGTGCACAGCGTGGCCCCTTATGGTGGGCAGCCCATCATCGTTATCACCACCGCTATACAGATTCTTCACAAGACCCGCATTCATCTACCCACGGTTTTTGGTATAGCCATGTGGGTTGGTTTCTGAATGAATATAACTTTGCCACGCGTAAAGAAGTCATCAAAGACTGGCTGAAATATCCGGAATTAATCTGGCTAGACCGGTTTAGTCTAATTGTGGTGCTGTTGACCGCGGGTGGGATTTATGCACTAGGAGAATGGTTGGCAATAGCTTGGCCGCAACTGGGGACTTCCGGCTTGCAATTACTGGTCTGGGGATTTGTGGTGTCCACTGTATTGCTGATTCATGCGACCTTATGTATCAATTCACTGGCGCATCATTACGGCAGCCGTGATTTTGACACTGATGATCAAAGCCGCAACAATTTATTCTTGTCTATCATTACCTTGGGCGAAGGCTGGCACAACAATCACCATTATTATGCAGGCAGTACGCGACAGGGCTTTTACTGGTGGCAGATTGATGTGACCTATTACCTCCTAAAAATTATGTCTTGGCTCGGGATAGTCTGGGGCTTAAAGCCAATTCCAGCGCGGATCTATGACGTCAGTAAAATTGCACAAGCTCGAAAACAGAGAAAAGTAGCCAAAACAGGCGCACCTACTATTCATTCTAAGGAATCACCATGAAAATTGCGATTATTGGTTCAGGTATTTCCGGTTTGTATGCGGCCTGGAAATTAAGCAAAGCACATGAGGTCACGGTCTTTGAAAAAAATAATTACTTTGGCGGCCATACCGATACCCATCAGTTGAATATAGATGGCGAACAGGTCGCAGTGGACAGTGGCTTTATTGTATTTAATGAGCATAACTATCCACTGTTCTGTGCAATGCTCAAAGAACTCGGGATTCAATCGCAAAGCAGTGACATGGGCTTTTCGGTGAACAATCAGGTCACTGGCTTGCAGTACAATCCTTCAAAAAAATTCTCGCTGTTGTTCCGACCGCAAAACTTCTTTAACGCTGATTTTCGCATGATGTTGTCGGATCTGTTCCGTTTCTATGCTGCGAATAAAGATATTGATGTTGAACAGGTCGATGCACAGCTCAGTATTGATGCATATCTCAATCGACATGACTATTCCGAAGCCTTTCGTCAGGAGCATCTCTATCCGATGTGCGGGGCGCTATGGTCCTGTCCAGTAGAGCAAGCTGGACAGATTCCGTATAAATTTGTGGTGAGCTTTTTTCAGCACCATCGTATGTTGCAGCTGAAAGAGCGACCTTCGTGGCTTACGGTCAAGGGTGGATCAGCGCGTTATGTTCGTGCCATTCAGGCCCAATCGAATATGACTTTCCGCAAGACAGGTGTGCTTCATGTATCCCGTAGTGCCAATGATGTAGTGATTGAAACGGCACAGGGCAGTGAGCGTTTTGACTGGGTAATCTTTGCCAGCCATGCTGATGATAGCTTGAATTTACTTACAGACTCGTCAGCGCAAGAGCGGGAAGTACTTGGCAAGTTTCGTTATCAGGATAATCATATGGTGGTGCATTCCGATACTCATATCATGCCCAAATCCAGACGCCAATGGGCCAGCTGGCATGTACATGTAACACCTAGCCATGCAACTGAATCAACTCCATTCCAGCATAGTGGCATGCATTATGGTTTCAGTTACTGGATGAACCAGTTGCAAAACCTGAATTGTAAAACCCAAATCTTTGCCACACTCAATCCTAACTTTAACCTCGATCCGAAAAAAATATGGGTAGAACGATATTACCGTCATCCAGTATTTGATGCTGCCGCGATTGAGGCACAACAACGTTGGGCTGATGTTAATGGTCAGAACCGGACGTCATACTGTGGTGCCTACTGGGGCTGGGGCTTTCATGAAGATGGAGCGCGTAGTGCTTCATGGGTTGTAAATCAGTTGCTGCAACACACTGAGCAAGCGGCTTAGGAGTACAGAATGCAAATGTATCCACTGGCTATCGCTTCTACCGAAATTCGCCATCGTCGCTATTTGCCCAAATCGCATGCTTTTGAGGTGAAGCTTAGCTATTTATGCTTTGATCCGGATCAACTGGCAAATTTTACCCAAAAATCTTGGTTCTGGTCTTCTAGTCGCTGGAATTTATTGACCTTGGATGAGCGTGACTTTCTGAACATGGAATATGGCTCGATTCGTCAGAAAGTTGCACGGTTACTGATCAAGCACGAAAACTATCATTTACCACATGCTGCATCCATCCGTGTACTGGCTTTGCCACGCACATTGGGTTTTCGTTTTAATTCGGTGGTGTTTTATCTGATCTTTGATGCCACTGACCAATTGCTCTTTGTACTGAGTGAAATCACCAATACGCCGTGGAATGAACGTCAGGTGTATATTCACGATTGTCGGCATAATACCACTGAACATACGCCTTACCAGAGCCACCAGTTTGATTTTAAAAAGGCCTTTCATGTGTCGCCATTCATGCCGATGTCGCTGGATTACCGTTGGCGTTTTAGCTTTTCAGAACAGCAAAATGTGATTCACATGCAGCTGTTTGAACAAGAAATATTGCAATTTGATGCCACGATGAAATTTAAGCTGCAAGCCATCACACTTCCTTCACAGCAACATCGATATGCTGTATTAAAAGTTCTTGAGCCCTTTAGGATGGTGAGCGGGATTTATCTACATGCTTTGCGCTTATGGAAAAAGAAAATTCCGTTTTATCGGCATCCTAAAAAAGAAAAAGGAAAGACATGACTATGAAAACACTGTTAATGGGAGAGCATACCGAACTGCCGATAGTTCTACGCCATATGCTGAAATTGCGTCATGGTCAGCTAATATTTAAAGGTATCTGGAATGGTCTAGTCGGGGAAAATTACAGTGACTTGCATGCAGTAATTCAAGTTCACGACCAACGCCTTATTGATTTGCTGTTCCGTAATGGTGTACTGGGGGCAGCAGAAGGCTTTATTCGTGGTTACTGGAGCAGTGAAGATCTGGTCAACGTAATTCGTATTCTAGCACGTAATCGTGATGTGCTTGATCGGATGAATCAAAATGTAGTGGCAAAAGCCAGCCAGTTGGTACTCAAGGCTTGGTATAAATCCCGCAAGAATTCGATTGATGGTAGTCGTCAGAATATTGCTGAGCATTATGACTTGAGCAATGATTTTTTTAAATTGTTCTTAGATTCCAGCATGATGTATTCCAGTGCGGTGTTTAAAGAACCCTGTATGAGCTTGGAACAAGCTTCAGATTATAAAAAAGAACTGATCTGCCAAAAACTTCAATTGCAACCGATGGACCATTTGGTTGAAATTGGCAGCGGCTGGGGAGGCTTTGCCATTTATGCGGCTCAGCATTATGGCTGTAAGGTGACCACCATTACCATTTCCAAAGCTCAGTACGATGAAGCACTCGCCCGAGTTGCTGAAGCAGGGCTGTCTCATCGGGTGTCTGTACAGCTTCAGGACTACCGTTTACTCGAGGGTAAATACGACAAATTGGTGTCCATTGAAATGATTGAAGCAGTTGGTGAGCAATATTTACCAACTTATTTCCGAAAATGCCGCGAGCTCCTCAAGCCGAATGGTCTAGCCCTGATACAGGCGATTACGATTGAAGATGCACGCTATGTTAAAGCTTTAAATACGGTAGATTACATTAAGCGTTATATTTTCCCCGGTAGTTTTATTCCATGTATCAGTGTGATGACGCAAACGGCTTCGGAGCAAAAACTTCGTCTCAAACATCTGGAAGATATTGGTCAAAGCTATGCACAAACTCTGAAGTGCTGGCGCCAACGTTTTCTGGAGCAGCGTGATCAAGTGCTGCAACTTGATTTTGATGAGCGTTTTATCCGCATGTGGGATTTTTATCTGTGTTATTGCGAAGGCGGCTTCCGCGAAGGTGTGATCAGTGATGTTCATTTGCTGTTTGAAGCCAGTGCTTACTAAGCAGAAATAAAACGGGAGGGCGAGATGCTGCTAGATTTATTTTTGCTCAATGTCTTCATCATGCTCTGTAGCTGGGTGTTGGTGACCTATAACCGCAGAGCAGGGCTGGTTGATGTTGCATGGAGTTTCAGTATTGCGCTCAATGTGATTATTGCAGCTTGGGCGATTGACAGTGCACCGCTGTTGGTTCGGTTATTTCTGGGACTGGCAAGTGGGATCTGGTTTTCGCGGCTGACTTGGCATCTGTTCCGGCGCTATGCTCATGAAACCCAAGAAGACACGCGTTATGCCAACATGCGCCGAGCGATGGGGGATTATCAGCATCTCGGTTTTCTGGTGTTTTTTATATTTCAGGCAGGTTTGGCGTTACTGTTTTCTTACCCAATGTTGAACTTGTTAACTATCTCGACCGAGCAATGGAGTGACTGGACTTCGGTCACCGTGATTGTGGCGGGCATGATCATGCTATCGGCATTGATAGGCGAAAGCACTGCCGATCAGCAACTTTACCATTTTAAGCTAGATCCGCAGAATCAAGGTAAAAGCATGGATCAGGGCTTGTGGAAATACTCGCGCCATCCGAATTATTTTTTTGAATGGTTGCATTGGTTTGCCTACCCAGTGCTCGGTCTGGCAGCAGGAAGCTATGAATTATGGATTTATCCGCTGCTGATGTGGCTATTCCTGTACTACCTTACGGGGATTCCTTTTAGTGAAAAACAGGCACTGACCCATCGTGGCGACAACTATAAAGACTATCAACGACGAACTTCAATGTTTATTCCGTGGCCACCCAAAGAGTAGGTAAATACATGGACTTTATGATTCAACAATCTTTAAAACTGATCGAAAATGGCAAGCTGCCAGATCCAGTGATTCGTGCTGGTATTAAAATCTTGAGCAAAAAACGTTTGGCACAAGAAGGTCGATTTGACCCAGCACTGGCTGCGCAGCGCTATATGGATGTGCTGAGCATGCTGAAAAACAGTGAAATTGCCATTGAGACAGACAAAGCCAATGAGCAGCACTATGAACTGCCAACTGCATTTTTTCAGGCAGTACTCGGTAAGCGTCTGAAATATAGCGCGAGTCTATTTGAACATGCCGATACGACGCTGGATCAAGCCGAAGAAGCTGCTCTTGCTTGCTACTGCCAACGAGCGCAACTGAAAGATGGTCAGGATATTTTGGAAATTGGCTGTGGCTGGGGGTCTTTAAGTCTGTATATGGCTGAGCGTTATCCAACGGCCCGTATTACGGTCGTGTCAAATTCTTCAACACAGCGTGAGCATATTCAGGAACAGGCCTGTTTAAAGAAACTGGATAACCTGACGGTGATCACTTGTGATGTCAATGTGTTGCAACTTGAACCTGCCTCTTTTGACCGTGTGGTATCGGTGGAGATGTTTGAGCACGTGCGTAACTATCAAAAACTATTTGAAAATATCAGTATTTGGCTCAAACCAGATGGCTTATTGTGGTGTCATATTTTCTGTCATCGTTTCTTGCATTATCCGTTTGAAGTCAAAAATGAGTTTGACTGGATGTCGCAATATTTCTTCAGTGGTGGTTTGATGCCAGCGGCCTCAACTTTCCTACATTTTCAGCAACATTTGCAGTTAGAACAGCACTGGCAATGGGCGGGTACGCAGTATGAACGTACCGCAAATGCTTGGCTAGAAAATATGGATGCTAAACAGGCCGAGCTAAAGCCTTTGTTTGAACAAACTTATGGCGCGGATGCCGCAATCTGGTGGCAGCGTTGGCGGATTTTCTTTATGGCCTGTGCCGAACTGTTTGGTTATGACCATGGACGCGAGTGGGTGATTGGACACTTTCTGTTGAAGAAGAAAGCCGTATAATTGAACAGTGGGATGGGCCAGCGGGGAATGCATCAATGTTAAAGATGTTTAGGGATAAACGTGATCATCCTCTGGGTGAGGTGTTTAACCGATACTACTGGCTGCAAATCGGATTCATTGCCCTGTCCGTGGTGATTGGGATTGGCTTCAGTGCTTGGGTGATTAAAGGGTCTTTGCTCAGAACAGCGCTAGAACAGGAAATGTCACACTACTGGCAACGACTGGAACGTAATCCTGCCGCAGAATTGCCCGACACCAAAAATCTGTATGGTTACCGCTGGAACACTGTGCCACCGCCTCAATTTAAGACTATGCAGCTTGAGCAAGGGGTGAATCGGCATTTTGTCGATGGCAAGGAACGCATGACTGTTTATGGTGAAAAAGACGGGCAGCATGTGCTGTTGGTTTTTGGCGAAAGTAATGTCAATAAACTGGTCTGGTTGTTTGGTCTGGCACCACTGATGGTCAGCTTGTTTGTGCTTTATAGTGTGCTGTGGTGGTGGAATCGCCGTGCTCGGCGCTATTTTTCTCCAATTACCCGTCTAGCCAATGCATTGGAACATATTGACTGGGAACATCAAAAAAATCAGGCTTCGCCGTTTCATGACATCCGGACTGATTCAAATCTGGAAGCAGAATATCTGAAGCAGGCGCTAGAAAAATATCATCAGGTCTTAAGCGATTTTATTCAACGCGAACGTGAGTTTACCAGTGATGTCAGCCACGAGCTGCGTACCCCACTGACCATTTTAAAAGGCAATGTGCAGTTATGTCAGGCACGTTATGGCGATAACAAGTCGTTTACTCGTTTGCATAACACTATTGAAGATATGCAACTGCTGGTGGATACGTTGTTAGCAATCGCACGCAACACCACCGATACTTTAACGGCTGAACCGACTGTGCTTTCCGAATGTCTGGAAAATCTGCTTCAGGATTTGGACAACGTGAGCCATAACAAAGGTATGCAGATTGATTTGCAAAAAGACCTCGATGAACAGCCACGTAAACTTTACCCATCGATGACCAAAATGGTATTTGGCAATATTTTGCGGAATGCACTGAATTATTCACAAGGCACAGAAATTGATGTCATTTTGCAAAAAAATACAGTATTGATTGCAGATAATGGTGTCGGCATTCCTTTACCGAATAACTCCAAGGTGCAAGAACTGTCGGGGCAGCAATTGCAATTAGAGATTAAAGGTCATGGCATTGGACTACAACTGGTACAGAAGTTGTGCAAGCTGCTTGGTTGGCGAGTGGAGTTGTTTGATCGGCAGTATTATCTCAGTACCCATCAAGATGTTGATCTGGCGATGACGACTGGACTGATTGTTGTCGTGTATTTAAATTAGGACTCAGCTTCGAAAGCTTATGCTTCTAAAGTGATCTTTAACCCGACACCAGATATGGTATGAATTAGCTTTTTTTCAAAAGGCTTATCGACCATTTTACGCAAATTATAAATATGACTACGCAGGGCATCGCTTTCAGGCTCTTCATCCCCCCAAAGTTCGATCATAATTTCCTGTTTAGTCAGAACTTTAGGTGAATGACGCATCAGTAGTTTGAGCAGTTTGAACTGAATCGGTGGTAGTTCAATGGTTTGTCCAGCACGAGTCAGTTGCTGTGTTGCAGGATCTAGAATCAGATCATGAATTTGAAGACGGCCAGAGGAAACTTCACCCTGTGAACGCTTGATCAAAGCTTTGACTCGAACCACCAGCTCATTAAAGTCAAACGGTTTGACTAGATAATCATCCGTTCCTGAGTTGAAACCTTTGAGTTTGTCATTTAGTGTATCGCGTGCGGTGAGCATCAGCACAGGAAGGTCCATACCTTCTTTATTTCGTAGCCATTCACAGAGTTCATAACCCGAACCATCAGGCAAGTTAATATCTAAAAGTAAAATATGATAGCGTTGCTGCTTGAGCAATTGGCGCGCAGCATTTAGGTTTCGAGCATGATCGACCACAAAACCATGCTCTTCTAGAAACTCGCATAAGGTAGATGCCAGTTCATAATGATCTTCGACCATCAAAATAAAATGTTTAGACATAACTGTAGTGACTACTTTATTAATTGCTGTTTTAATTTAGCACTAAATGGTTGAGGACCTAGCCATATATTAAAATATTGCTGAGCTTGCGGGTTCTGAAGTTGTCCCTGAATTTTCTGGTTTAAGTATAGGCTTAAGGTATGTGTGGCATGGCTATACTTTAGTTGGTATAGATCTCCTGAGTTCACTGGACGATACAAATCGGTGATTGGATTGAAAACAGCATGCATTTTTTGATCTTTAATATTACGTTTGAGTAGATATGTAGCTGCACGTTTGAATGCCCACTCTGGAATATTCTGTGTATAGCTAAAATCCATCTGCATGTTTTGACCTTGCCAAGGCAGATTACAGTTTTGCGCAAAGTAACTGGCCACACCGACCTGTTTTTGTCCCACCATGAGTGGACCATTACCACATTTATTTAAGCTCTGTGCATGCGCCCACGAACCGAAACTCCCGAACATCAGTACAGTGGTTATGGCTACTTTTTGAAAGGCAGTACCCATGAATAGGTTCCTCCTACATAGGGCAAAGAACGATATAGACCATTGGCAGGATCCCAGAAATCTTGTTGGAAAATAATCTTATGGTTTGGGTTGACCTTTATTTCACTGATTCCAAAAGAATCCATTGTTCGTGTTTTCCCGAACATTTTAAAATCATAAACCATATGCCAATGCACATAGGCAGAGTCTTGATGATACGAAGTATTTAATAGACGGACAGTGACATTACTCACCCGCTGGTTCATACCCTGAAAATGTTCAAGCAATTTTTTACGTGATGTAAATTGCGACAGCGTATCGTTAATAAAAAGCTGATCTGCATACAGTGCTCCAGCATTTTCAACGAATTGAGGTGTACCCATGGTATTAAATGCCGAAGTGAAGCGGGTGCCAATTTCTAATGCTTTTGCATCATCTAAGGGTATGCCCTGAATACTGGCTCTGGCATTTGCATAATCCGAGGAATAACGAGGAACACTTTTACATCCTGACAGGAAAAGCACGGGTAAGGATAAGGCAATTGCCATTAACGTTTTGAGTTGATTCATGTTCACTGTCCATCTTCACCGTTCATCCTCACACTTTAGGGGGGCTAGAGTGAACAGAATGTGAAGATAAAAGTTCAAGTCAGTACATTGAATAGAATTGTGGTGATCAATGATTAATTTTTTTAAACTTTTTCTTCAGCCATTAACCAATGAATAATATTCATGACATCAGGATTCTCATTATTTTTGCTGACCATGGCATAAAAATTATAGTCACAATAGATAAAACCAAAAGGGGCAATGATTCTTCCATTCAAAATTTCTTTTTCGACTAAAATTTGAGGGGCTATGGCAATTCCTAAGCCTGAAACAGCGGCTTCTATCATTAAATTGAGACTATCAAAATAACGATCATTCGCT
>NZ_JAPEQW010000044.1:0-13436 GCF_026168575.1 Acinetobacter entericus | reverse complement strand
TGCAGATGAGCTTAAAACTGCGGCATGCGAAATTATCAAAGGCATCATTGCCAAGGTGATTTATGCAGGCATCGACCGGCAGGCTACAAGCGAACGCGTCAAAGCCGATACGGTAGAGGTAGAAGAATCATTTGCTGAAGGCAGTGTGGCAATCTCAGAGTATGAGCAAATTGCCAAGGCTTTGATTGATTCATTAGATTTAAAGCCAAAGGGCTTTGGGTTTGAGGTGTATCGGGCATGATCAAAAACAAAATCCAATCAAAAGTTGCGAAGGCATTTGATAGCAAACTTACAGATGCGGTTGAAACATTCACATGCACAAAGACGATTCAAAGCGGTGAGTTTGATTTTGAAACGCAAACTTATCCAACTATTACTGTTGAAGCGTATAGCGGGCGTGGTGTTCTGTTTGGCTCTTATTTGAAAGATATGGTAAAGCCTACGGACTACCAAGTAACAGATTCAAAGGCCACTGTCTTGCAGAATGAGGTGAGTCAAGTGCCGCAGATTGGTGATGTCTGGGCTACATTAAAGGGTCGGTTCAAGATTGTGAATATTGGTGCAGATCCGACCGGGAGTATTTGGGTTTGCCAGTTGCGGAAAGTTTAGTAATATCCCTCTGAAATTTAGGGGGGATTTATGGCGAAGAAAACTTTAGAAGAAAAGATAAAACTAGTTTGTTGGTGGGCATTAGGTTTAACAATTCTGTATTTTCTAATTGGCGCATGGTTGATTGGTGATGGTCCTAAATTTGATCCAACTAAAACATATAACTTACTTAAAGATACATTAACCCTTACAGCCGCTTTTCTTGCTCCTGTGGCGGCCTTTGTACTTTTTAGTGATTGGAGAGAGCAGCATATAGAAAAACTTCTCGAACAGGAAAGCTCTGAGATCTACGCATCATATATCGACATATTAGATACTTGGCAGCATTATAGATTTGAAGTTGAAGATGATGAGGTTTTTACCCAAAGCACAATCGAATCTAGGGAAGCAAAGCATTTTGGCTTAATGGATCGAGTTGAAAAAGCAATCCAAATAACTGAGCAACTTCAAAGTAGAGATATTAAAGCTAAAGAGTTCACTGAATTAGCCTTAAATTGTTTCAAAGAAATTAGAAATTTAATATTTGAACTAAATATATTGGGCTCATTTAAAGAAAAACAATTTAATCCGCAAAAGTACAATTTTGAATACACAGATGAATCGAACAGCGAATTTTCTTCCCGAATGGAATTAAATTTTGAAGGGATGCAGGAGCAAATGATGACAAATTTTAGTAGGGTTTATGGAAACAAGAGTAAGTTGTTTGCTTTTAGCTCAAACCTTAAAATACAAAACTAAAAATAGCCCACCTCGGTGGGTTTTTTAATGGGTGAAATTTATGGCATGGAAAAACAAACCGACTAATTTTGCGCTTGAAGTAAAAAAGGTTGGCGATGAGCATTTGCGAAAAGTGAGTGCTGAAATGTTGCAACAGGTGATTGTCGGCAGTCCTGTAGATACTGGAGCATTCCGTGGCAATCATCGAATATCTGTGAATAGCCCAGACAGCACATACGACCTATCCACTGCTGATAAGGGTGGCAGCGCTACACAGCAAGAAGGTAATCAAAAGATTCTTCAGGCTAAGCTGGGTGATTTGGTATATGTGCAAAATAACCTGCCTTATGCAGTTGCACTAGAAAATGGACATAGCCAGCAAAGGCCTTTGGGTATCTATTCAGTCGCCTTTATGAATGTATCGAGTAAATACAAATGATGACACTTACCCAAGCCGAAACAGCCATTCATCAAGAGTTAATGAGAATCGCCAAATTAGAAAAATTAACTGTTGAAATGGTGAATAAGCCACTAAGTCATGGCATGCCATTTGAGCCACCGAAAGATAAGGCTTGGAGTAAGGTATTTATTCAATATGCTGATAGCCAGATTGTAGGTATTGGCGATAAACCGTGTATTCGAGATCAAGGCATTATTTCAATTCAATGCTTTGCACCGCTTGGTAGTGGTCTTATGGTGCTTTCTGAGCTGTGCGACACATGGCGAAAGCATCTGCAATCATTCGGCGTATCTCATCTTGAAGTCTATAAGGTTCATGCACCACAAAGCATGGATGACCAAGATTTTTACGCAAAAATAATTAGAGCTGAGTTCCGAGTGAACTAGCTTAAACACTTAATCAAACCGTCCTTATTGGGCGGTTTTTTTATGCCTGTCTTCAGGCAAACCACTGGCTAGAACGACGGTTCGAAAAGCGCGTTTCCATGTTCAACGTGCCTGCCAGTTTCTTTTTTTTGAACATGAGCATATAAGAGGAAATCTTATGAACATGATGTCAGTACCAAGTTATCAGCAAATGATTGTGTCATTCCACAACGCAAATTTATCCATTGTGAATTACAACGGTCAACCATATGTACCTATGAAACCCATTGTTGAGGGCATGGGGCTAACATGGCAGTCTCAGCATGAAAAACTAAAACAGAGATTTGCATCAACCATCACGGAAATCGTGATAGTTGCTCAAGATGGTAGACAACGTCTAATGACCTGCTTGCCACTTAAAAAATTGTTTGGCTGGATGATGACTATTAGCCCAAACAAAGTAAAACCAAAATTAAAAGACACTATTATTAAGTATCAGGATGAATGCGATGATGCGCTATGGGGTTATTGGTCTGGAAAGTTAAGCGCAAGACAGAGAGCTTTTGACGAGTTGAATAAAATTGATTTTGATGAAAATTTTTCTCAGGCTAAAGCAACCATCTCTAGCTTAGGTATGCACCAGCGTAAGCGCGAAAAGAAAACCAATAAGCAGAAGCGTCAAGACTGGATTAATAAGAATACCTTATTGCTTAATTTTGGTGAGGAGAGTTTAGCGTGAATCCAATTACAGACAATGCATACCTTATTTTTGCGTGCAAGCGGGTGAGCGATGGCGACCTAGAGGCTGACTTTGTTGTTGATGGCATCGCTTATGTCGTTGTGGCAGCATCAAAAGCCAACATGCTTAACTTTGCTGAAAAGCAGGAAGAAATAGAGGTTAAATTCCCAAAACATAAGATCATCATGACACAGCGACCGCTATTCAATTTAATTGAAACGCTCGATCAGCCTGAGAAATTGGAAGCTGCAATGATTGCGGATGGTGATCTGATTGACAACAAGCCTACTGGTCGAATCGTTGATGCATTTGATTGGAATAAAAAGCATGACGGAGCAAGACAGCGCGGCCATTGCTAAAGTGAAATTTAAAAACCAATACCACCGAAAGGTGGTTTTTTTATGCCTAAAAATAGGAGCAAGCCATGTCTAAGGGCAGTGCGATTAAACTGTATTACGCAGCAGAAGAAACACCGGGCGTTTTACCAACAACACCAGTCTGGAAAACAGTTCGACGTGTAACCGATGGATTAACCGAAAACATCACCACATCGACTTCAAACAGTGTTTTGGATTCTCGATTCCGTCAAGGCTCAACCGCAGATGAATCAGAGATTACAGGTTCACTAGAAGTTGAATTATCCATAGGAACATTCGACGACTTCATTGGCGCAGTAGCCATGAATGCTTGGGTGGTTGATGGCACAGATACCAAAAAACATACGCTTCAATTCGGTGGCGATACAACTAAAACATTCACTTTTGTAAAAGTGTTCTCTGACATCAATCAGATTCACGTGTACAAAGGCATCCGTATTGGTGAGCTTGGCTTAAGCATTGCAACCACTGGCAAAATTACAGCGACATTTGGCTTGGTTGGCACAGACTTCGAAAAAGCAGTATCAAGCCCTGTGACTGACCCATTACCTGTGGACGATGCGGTTTTAGTATCAGCATTGAACGTCAATACAATGACGGTGAACGGTCAAAATACCGTCGGCACTGCATGCGTACAATCGGTTGAGCTAACAATCACAAACAACTTGTCACCTTATCGCTGTATTGGCTCTGGCAAACTGTCAGCTCAGGGTTACAATGACAAGATGGTTGATATCACTCTGGCCACTCAATTCATGTTCACAAGCCAGTCAGCAACCTATATTCCTTTTGTGAAATCGCGCGCAACCATGCCGCTTGAGTTTGCAATTGAAGATCCAGCAGGCAATAAGTACGCTTTCAACTTCCCTCAATTAGAAGTGTCTGAATCTTCCCATCCTGATGGTGGTGGCGATGATGACATCATGCTAGATGTGTCATTTGCTCATATCAAAACATCACCAGTGATTACTCGCACACTAAACGCATAACAATAACCGCCTTTGGGCGGTTCTTTTTGGGATATAAAAAATGCAAATTACAATTTCAAAAAACCCTTTAATTGCTGAAAAACACCCTTCGGAATGGGTGCCTCATCCTGATGGCGGCGAATACTTGATTGCTGGTATTGATCGACCAAGCTTTCAATATATGCAAAGCGATTATCAACAAAAAGAACAAGCGATTCGAAATAGCAGCATTCCAATCACGGATGATTTTGTGCATCAATCTAATATTGAATACAGTAGCTTGATTGGCAAGTATTTGGTGCTTGGTTGGCGTGATATACCAATTAAACTTGAATACTCAGAAAAGAATGCTGCTGATTTGATGGCCTATGGTAAAACAGCTAATGATGAAAGCTACGGTATGAAATTAGCTCTCTGGGTAACAAATCAAGCCAGTCTTATTCAGATTCGTGCCAATCAAAAGAAAGATGCTGTATTGGGAAAGTTATCGAGCTCCACGAATACAGCGAGCGATACGCAGGACTTACCAATCACCAAAAAAAGCAAAGGCAAGCGCTCGGACTAGAAATCCCAGAGCCGCCACGATACAGCTACACAGCAAATGCAATACTGAGTTCTTATAACACTATTGCACGAGCCAGAAAGTATGAGCAAGGTGTGCCATTAGCTTTGGGTGCCACCGATATTGGTGCATACCTTGAGTTGTATGAAGCGCCTTGTGAATTACATATTTTGGTCGAGTGCGTATTCGCCTTGGATAACAAACACCTAGATAAGGCGCATAAGCGATTGAGTAAGAAATCAGCGTGAGTTGGTTTCTTACTTCTCATATATGAGCACTGATACTTAGATTGATGATGCTGTGCGACAACAATTAACGCACTTGTTGGGTCACAAATATTGACAAAGAGTAATCTGTAGCGTATTGACCCGTTATGCGTAATCGCATAAGATGCCCCAATAAGCCCTTTTATCAAAAGATATTAGGGTATTTTTGTCACCTGAACTTTCATTACAGTTTTGTGACAATTAACTAAGAAAAGGGCGATCAAATGAATAAGCGTATGAAATACTTTGTAGAAGGTATGATAGCTGCTTTTGTATTAGCACCTCGCGTTCCTGTAAAGGCGGTTGAGCCTGTTTCGATCAAAGAGCATGTGCCAGTTGGCAATGCTTCGAAACACTGGGAAGTGGTTGGTAAAAGAATGACATCCGGAACCAAGCAGATTTCATGTGAACTCAAAACCACCCACCCTGAACTTAATTCAATCTAAAAGTCTCTTAATTCATGTCACAACACAATAGAACAAAGCGTGGCGTTGCAACAAAAAAAGGCAATGATGTTTCGGTAGCTCTCGAAGAGGCCGAGAGCTACTCTCCGTATCCACCTCCTGAACTCGTAAAAGCCTTCGAAGAAATTCAACCGGGTTTAGCTGGTCGTTTAATGCAAATTGTCGAGAATGAGCAAAAGATTAGCCATGAAGTAGCTCGCCACCAAATGGTGGAAAACAACCGAATCAATACAGCTAATATCGAGAACCAGAAGAATAACTCCAAGTTATTTTTTCTTGGTTTAATATTTGGTGTTCTCATTGGTCTGGGGATTCTCTGTGTAGCAGTCTACGCTTTGTATAGGGGTTATCCATGGGTAGCTACAGCTGCTTTCTCTGCATTGGGGATTATTTTAATGATTCTTGTATTGCGAAAAATGCCATCCACAAGTGATTCGGGTACAAAACCACCTCAAAACCAGTAATCAAACCACTCCCCGGAGTGGTTTTTTAATGCCAAAAGAAAAGCACCTTAGGGTGCTTTTTTGGTGCTTCTCATATTTGAGCATCATATCGAGACACTCAGATTGAGGGTTTCGAAAACATCTTCAGGTATTACCAAATATCTTCGTCCTTGATTGGAGTGAGTGGCTTGTCGTTAGTTAGATGTGTATGGGTAGGTTGTTCCTGAGAAACTTCTTTAGATAATTCAGCCTTGAATTTTTCCGAATTATTTTTCATTAGTCGATTCATTTCTTTTTTTAATATTTTATTTACTTGAAGTCGATGCTCAAGGAATTGAATCATCTCAGGGTTTTTTGTTTGTGAAAGCGATTCTTCGATTTGAGATATCGCCTCATCGTAATTACTCTCAAGACCAGCACAGTAAGCAGAAAGGAATAAATGTAGATTTTTCTGAAAAAATTCCTGTCCTATATCCTTGTTGTCAAAAGATTCCTCTAATCGAGCCACAATTTCTTGATTCATGGAGCGATTATTTGTTTTAGCTGTTTCAACAATTCTTTCACGAAATTCTGGGGTTACACGAACTTTAAGGGTAACGATATTGCTTTCTTCACTCATGAAATATTCGCCAAAAATAAAATGAATAATAACCCCATTTTGGGTATTGACCAATAACCCCAAAATGGGTACTATGATTTAACACCCCATATTGGGGACTAAGGAGGATGTAATGAAAGAAGAATTTGTTTATGTGAAAGGTCGCCTAGATAGCGAACTACACAAAGAACTTAAGCTGATTGCTAAAGAGGATAAAAGATCAATCGTTTATCTTATGAATGAGGCAGTTAAATTATTGGTAGAAAAACACAAGAGTGCGAAAGCATGAAATCAACAGACAACAAAAAAGCCCCTGAATCTTGGCGGATGCGGAGCTTTAGTGTTGTTAACAAAGGAATATCAACATGTCAAATATAACTCATATCACTGAAGCGAATCAAGTTCAGATCAGTCAGCACCAACTAGAGCGCTTTGTTGATTTTATTAACAATGCAGAAGAAGGCTTTAATGCACTAGAAACCTTAGTTCGCTTAATTATGGAAAAGTCTGAGAAGCATACTACGGCTTACACATTGGCAGCTATTACTTGGGATAAGTTGGACGACTGGGCAACTGTATGTCATGAAGAAATCAGATACTTCAAACAGCACTCGCCAAAAGCGGCGAACTTGGTTTTAAAGGAGTGTGCAGCATGAATGCGATTACCAACTTTGAAGCAGAAACCCCATTGGTTGAGATTGAAATTGGTGGTGAGTTGCAACTGGGTGTCGATGCTCGATCTCTCCATAAAACACTTGGCAGCAAGCAAGACTTTTCCACTTGGATTAAGCGTCGTATCTCTCAATGCCAATTTAGGGAAAATTTTGATTTTATTCTGCTCCACCAAAAAGTGGAGCAGGTATCTGGTACAAAACACTTGGTTGAATATATTGTCACAGCAGATATGGCAAAGCATTTAGGGTTGATGGAGAAAACACCTCAAGGACATCAAATCCGCGAATACTTTATTCAGCAAGAAAAGGTTGCTAGAAGTGTTGCTCATAGTATTCAGGTTGAAGTCGGAAAGGCGATGCAGTATTTTGAGCAATTCAATGCGTCATTATCGAATGCAGCAAGATTCCTGTCTGTGGGTGGTAAACAAACTAAGCCTAAATTATTAAGCGATTTAGAGAAGCTACTAAAAAAAGCTCAGCCTAGACTTCCTTTTGATGGCGAGGACGAAGAATAATGGCTTCCACTCAAAAAACAACTTACTTCATTATTGCTTTGCGACCAATTAAAGATAGTGAGAGTGAGGCTGATTTCATTTTTGGTGATGAAACACTTGTGATTGATGCAGTTGAAAAATGCTCTCTCGAAAATCTCACTAAAAGCGAGAGCAAGATCAGGGAAGCATTCCCAAAACATCAAATTATGGTGACATACTTGCCATTGTTTGAGTCTTTTGGATTATTGTCAAAAATGATTGACCTTGAAAAAGAGTTGGTTGAATCTGGTGAAATTGCTCATGTTGATAATGACCAATCAAGGCTAAGAAAGGCTTTTGATTGGGAATGCAAGCATAATACGGCTATTCATAGTGGTAATTGCTAAACACAAACCTCCCTCGGGAGGTTTCTTTTTGCTCGATAAATTAGTATCTTGTCTCTAATAATTAATTAGAGTGACCCATGAAAAAAATATTACTGATTGCAGCCTTATTGTTGCCAACTTTAGCGATTGCGGCACCCAAGGGTGTGAATGTATCTACAAGTAATTTTGATGGAGCAAAAGAAGTTACTTTAAAGCCTTATGGTACATCATCATGCATTGGCTTTGGTAAGACTTGTATTTCTGTTGGGGCGCTGTGGCGTAGTGCTTCGCCAGAGGTTGTGGCGCTTGATCTTCATACGCTTGGTGTATTTGTTAATATGACCAACCTTGCAATCAATATAGATGGTCAGATCATTAAGGCTGAAAAAGTCACATTAGCGTTTGATCACACATTAACAGGTCACTATAAACAATCATTTCAAAGATTTATTATAACCAAGTCAGACTTTGACAAAATTGTGGCTGCACAAAAAGTATGGCTTAAGATTTCAACAATTGGTGGCTCATACATTGAAACCAATTTAATTGATAATGGCAAAACAACACTGGCAAGAGATGGGTTAATAAGATTCTCAACAGAAATATAGCTTAAACCTGTAAACAACAGACCTCGCGAAAGCGGGGTTTTTTATTGCCTAAAAATTAGGAGTCTCTCATGACTGAAACATCACGCCTTGAAATTATCATTGATACAACCAAGGCAAAAAAAGGCACAGATGATGTCACCAAGTCATTAAGGGATGTGGAGACTCAAGGTGATAAAACAGAAAGATCAGTAAAAGATACAGCGAAAGTAATTTCTGATGCAGGAAATACATCAAAAACATCAGCGAAAAAAGTCGATGATTTATCTAAAAGTATTTCGACAGCAGGAAATGAAGCAAAGACCACATCAGGGAAAATGAGTGAGCTAAGAAACACAATGGCTCAAGCTGCAAACGATGGGAAGTTTGGCTCACATGTGCAAGGGCTATCTACAAAACTATCTGGCTTAAAAGGTGGTGCGCTTCTTGTGGGTGCATCGCTTGCAGGTGCTTTTGTTGGTGGTGTTGCTGTAGCGAGTGGCTACCTTGCAAGCATGGCTTTAGAGGTTGCAAAAAGCAATGTAGAGCTCGCACGATTTTCAGCGATTGCAAATACATCTATTGCTAACTTTCAAGGCTTGGCTGGTGCTGCTGCAACATTTGGCGTATCGCAAGAAAAAACCTCTGATATGTTAAAGGACTTCAATGAAAAAATCGGTGAATTTAATGCGATTGGTGCGGGTGGTGCTGTAGATTTCTTTGAACAGATTGCAGTCAAGACTGAAGGTGGTGCACAAGGCGCTAAGAAACTTGCTGAAGAAATGTCGAAAATGGACGGCATTGATGCACTTCAAACTTATGTAGATAAATTGGAAGAAGCAGGCGTAAACCAAAAGGAAATGTCGTTCTACCTTGAGTCCATGGGTTCTGATTTAACCGCACTAGCACCGCTGTTAATGGATGGCGGTAAACTCTGGAAAGACTACCAACAAGCGCTGGAGAATGCGGGGATTATCACTGGTGAGGAAGCAATTCAGAAATCTATTGAATTGACCGCTCAAACTGAATCACTTCAAATGCAATTTGGCGCACTAAAAAGTGAACTAGCTTCGCAAGTAATGCCGATTCTAAGCACACTACTCTCATACTTTATGGACGGATCAACTGAGGGCGGTCGCTTTGCTGGTGTAATTCAGGGCATCGGGGTTGCTGCTCAGGGTGTTGGTGTCTTAATTGTTGGCCTTGCAACAGGCATGAAAAACCTTGTCGAGCTGATGTCTTTAGTTGTTAATCAGTTTAAAACTATTGGCACAACGGCAGTAAATTTTGCTAATGCTGATGGCATTAAAGCAAAAGGCTCTGCATTGCTTTCTGGTGCTAAAGACTTTGTGTGGGGCAATGGTGCTAAAGCTGCGAAAAATATATACAGTAATTCCAAGCAAGGCATCTCGTCAATTAGTAATATTGCCTCATCACAAGCGGGTCAATATGACGCTTTAACTAAATCTATTATCAACAACCGCAAGGCGCAGCTTGAGTGGAATAAACAGCAAGGCAAAGGGCTGGGTGGTGGAGCTGAGCAAAATAAGAACCTTTTCCCAACTCAAAAAACACCTAAAGCAGGCAAGGCGAAATCTGGCGGTTCAGCAACCAAAGCGGTAAGTGATGCTAAACGTCTTGCTGATCAGCAAAGACGCGAAGCTGAAAGACTACAGGTTGAGATTGAAAGAGCTAAAGAAAGAGTAACCAAGGAGTATGCGAGTAAAGAAGAAAGGCTGCTCATGGATTACAACGAGTCTAAAAAAGAAATTGAAAAAGGCTTTATAAACGATCCAACCAATCGAGACGCTTATCTCAAAAAAGCTAAAGATACATATGAAAAAGAGCTTGCAGCATATCGATCAGCGCAGAAAGACAAGCTTGAATCCTATCAGCGTGATTTTGCCGACAAGACTTATTCAGCGACAAGTGCAATTGGCCTATCGAATGTTGGTGCTGTTTATGGTCAGGATAGCTTCAAGTACAAAATGGCGAGCCTTAGCACCAATTTATATGACAAGCAGAGATCAGAAAGCCAGAACTATAGTGATGATGTTAAGGACATTAGTGCTGATTACGATACGCCTGAATTGGCGGGTGAGCGATACGCGCTATTAGAGGAAGCTAAGCGCGCTCACATGCTTCGTATGCAACAACTTGATGTAGAACACAACGAGTCATCAAAAGAATTGGTTATGCAGCAATACCAAATGCAGCTATCAAGTTTTTCAAGTTTGGCTGGTTCTTTGCAAGGATTGGTGAGTGAGTCTAGTTCAGCATACGCAGCATTGTATGCAGTTCAGAAAGGGTTTCATTTAGCTAGTGTCTTGATGAGTTCCGCAGATGCAATTGGTAAAGCATGGGCTTCCGCTGCCTTTCCGTACAACATGCCTGCGGTTGCAATGGCTACAATACAGACAGGCGCATTACAGGCAACCATTGAAGCTGTAACACCAGGCTTCAAATCAGGCGGCTACACTGGCAACATTGGCTTAAATCAAGAAGCAGGCGTGGTTCATGGTCAAGAGTATGTGCTTAATGCTGCAGCAACTCGTCGTGTCGGTGTTGATACTCTTAATGCCATCAACAACGGTGGAACTATTCAGGCCGAGAAAGTGGCTCAGGCGAATGCAAAAGTTCAATCTCAAAGCCCTCAAATTATTGATAACCAATTACGGGTGCTCTTTGTCAAAGATGAGCAGGAGGCCAAAGATATGTTGTATGGGCCTGATGGTGAAAAAGCCTTTCTATATCACATGAAACGAAACCGTAGCAAAGTTTAACAACCCACTTCGGTGGGTTTTCTTATATCAATTTTAGGAATTTAAAAATGAAAATATTGATTGCTTTAGGTGTAGGCATTGCACTTGGGTTTGCTTTCAAAAAGCCCGAGAAAATCAAAGAGGCTAAATTTGTAATTGTCGATAATCGTCAGAGTTTTAGTGATTATCTACATGGACCGGATGCAAAAAAAGCCTTTGTGAAGTTCTTTAATAGAAACCCTGAAAACTTAAGCGTATAGCCCAAATTTTATTTGAGGACAAAATGAAAATACAAACCCAATATGGTGAGGTGCATGTATTAACAAATTGCCCTCTATTGAATTCGACTGAGCGATTGGAATTCAAAACTGAAGTTCATGAGGCTTATGACAGTAGTGAAGACCGCTACATCCAGCGGGATGCACCAAGACAGGTTTTGAGTTTCAATTACGTGAATATGCAGAAAGCGATGGGCGACATCTTCCATATGCTGTATGCCAACTTGCGTAATCTATGGGGTATTCCATTGCCGCAGTTTCGACAGCCTATTCCTGATCTTGAAGATAGCGACTTCATTATCATGGAAACAACAACACACCGAGCCGACCTTAGAGTCGGTTTTATTTTACTTGAAAGCTCTGAAGGCACTCAAACCGCTGAGATTGTGAGCATTGGCCGATACATCATTACCAAGGAAGAAATTCGAGATCCTGAAACAGATGAGATTCTTCAAGCCTTAGAAACTGAATATCAGGATGGGTTTCGATTGGCCCAGAATGTCACTGCATCAAATGCTTCAATCATGCCGATGCGGATCTGCATCATCGATGGTGATGCTTCTATTAATACGGGTGGGTTTTGGTCAAATTCAAGTGTGGTTTTTCGCGTGATTGCAGAGGATTCACCCGAGTATAGTGGTGATATACCAGAGCAGTATCAAGGTGATGATATTTACTTCCAACCGTTGCTTTTGGATGGCGATTCGTTAGAAATGACGCTGACGCAACATCAAAATATTGTCGATGGCGATGTTGGCGGTTTTCAGGATTTTACCCATTGGGCCAAGCCGCGCTACATGAAGCCATTTAAGTCGCTGCTGAAGAGCTGGAATGAATACAGTGCATATCGGCAGTTTTTGTTCCGCAGAATGGGCCGCTTTCAGGCCTTTTGGATGCCGCTGTATGAAAAACATCTGAACATTCTGAATACGGGCAATATCACCACTTCACTCAGCACAAATACCAAGTATTTGCTTGAAGCCGACCGTAAACATATTGCAGTTAAACGCAAAGACGGAACATGGACTGCGCATGAAATCACTGCCAAAACTGGCGGCTCATTAACGGTTTCACCAGCGATCAATGCTCAGCGCAGCAGCATTCAAACAATCTGCTATTTGGGCCTGCATCGTCTTGATGCGGATCAAATCGAATTTCAATTTTTAGGTNTTTCACCAGCGATCAATGCTCAGCGCAGCAGCATTCAAACAATCTGCTATTTGGGCCTGCATCGTCTTGATGCGGATCAAATCGAATTTCAATTTTTAGGTGCACATAAAACGCAAGTCACTGTGCCAATCGTGGAGCTTTCATCATGAAAACCAGAGCGGAACTTTATCAATTCAAGCACGGCAATCGCACCTGGTATTTCACCAATCAACGCAAAGCAATCATGCATGCCGGCATTGAATATCTGCCTGTGCGCGGGCTGCAACGCACGGCAATTGAAGATGAAAGCATTGATAAATGTGATACCGAAGTGACGCTGCCGCAGATGAGTTTATTGAATGCCGAAGGAGACAATCTTTCTGCTGTATTTGCCGGAAAAATCTTTTATGGCGGCATCACAGTCACGATCCTTGAGCTGTATCAAAACGAAACCTTGGTACTGCATAAGGGGCGTGTGACGCAGCCGAAATTTGATGAAGATGCGGATACTTTAACACTGGTGTGTGAAACAGGTGAATCATATTTAAACCGCAATATTCTG
>NZ_JAPEQW010000043.1:0-13698 GCF_026168575.1 Acinetobacter entericus | reverse complement strand
TGCAGATGAGCTTAAAACTGCGGCATGCGAAATTATCAAAGGCATTATTGCCAAGGTAATTTATGCAGGCGTCGACCGGCAGACTACAAGCGAACGTGTAAAAGCTGATACGGTTGAAGTTGAAGAATCATTTGCTGAGGGCAGTGTAGCAATCTCAGAGTATGAGCAGATTGCCAAAGCTTTGATTGATTCATTGGATTTAAAGCCTAAAGGGTTTGGGTTTGAGGTGTTTCGGGCATGATTAATACAGACTATGTACCCGAATGGTATATCACGCCTTTTGAGCATTCGAAGTACACATTGGCCCGCAATCAGATTCATATGGATCTTCTGTTTGATGACATGGATGATTCAGATGAATTTCTATCTATGGGTTGTCCTGCGCAGGTGGATTATTACGATGGCGGAAAACATTGCATTGTTCAACTTGGGGAAACTCAACATAAATCACTGATCACTATTCATGGCCTGTTGCTGCATGAAGCTGTACACATTTGGCAGCGCACAAAACATCTGATGGGTGAAAAAGAGCCCAGCTTCGAATTTGAAGCATATTCAATACAGCGTATAGCTCAAGACCTATTTGATATGTATGAGGCAAGCGAAAGCCATGATCAAAAACAAAATACAAGCCAAAGTAGCTGGGGCATTTAATAAAAAGCTTGCCGATGCGGTAGATGCATTCACATGCACAAAGACTATCCAAAGCGGTGAGCTTGATTTTGAAACGCAGACATATCCAGTTATTGGAAATGAATCATATTCGGGCCGTGGCGTTCTCTTTGGCTCATATAAGCGCGATTTGGTAAAGCCAATTGATTACCAAGTCACAGATTCAAAGGCCACCGTATTGCAAAATGAAGTAACTCAAGTGCCGCAGATTGGTGATGTGTGGAATACAAGCAAAGGTCGGTTTAAGGTGGTGAATGTTGGGGCTGATCCAACGGATAGTATTTGGGTTTGCCAGTTGCGGAAAGTTTAATCCCTAATTATAGTAATTGCAGGTTTGTAGTTTAAAGAGCAAGAGCTCTGGTTTGGAGAAAACATCAGGTTCTGGATAGTGTTTCTGAAATACGTGTAAATCCTATCCGCTTGAAAAAGCGAGTTCGATCCTCGTCAAACTTAACCCACCTCGGTGGGTTTTTTAATGGGTGAAATATGGGCTGGAATAATAAACCCAGTGGCTTTACTGCGCTGGCACTCAAAGATGCCGAGCAGCATGTAAAAAAGATCACAGCTGAGGTTCTGCAGCAGGTCGTTATAAGATCACCGGTAATGGATGGTGAGTTCCGCGCATCTCACAAAGTCACGCTTGATTCACCAGATAACTCATACCAAAAAGATTTTGATGATTCTGGTGCGGCGACCTTATCGGAAGGGCTAAAGGTAGCCGCAGCGGCTCGTTTTGGCGGCTTGATTTATATTCAAACAAATAGCCCTTACGGCATGGCATTAGAAAATGGCCACAGCCGGCAGGCACCTAATGGCGTTTATGCACTTTCATTCCAGTACGTGTGCGAGAAGTACAAATGATGACGAACACTCAAGCCTTAAGGGCTATTTTGGCGCGTGTGGGTGCATTCACCGGGATGGCTAAGGCAAACATACAGCTTGCGAATAACCCGCTTGTGGGTGGTAAACCATTTGAGCCACCTGAAAATGAATTATGGGCTAAAGTCACTATTAAAAATGGTGGATCTTTTATAACCGAGATTGCTGCACAACCTAGTACGCGAACAACTGGCATTATTTTCATTCAACTATTCGCTCCGCTGAACACGGGTACCGATTTGCTTTCGCAGATGGCTGATAAGTGGGCTGCCCATATGCAGTTTCATAAAGTAGACGCATTGGAATTGCGTGAGGCAAGCATCTTAGATGCTGGGCATTCATCAGCGATCGGCGACCCTTCAACCATGAGCTTTTATCAGTATAATGTGAACGTGTCTTATACGGTGAACTGAGATGGATAAGTATAAAGAGTTGTTAATAGAAGCAGTCGAGTTGCATTTACGGGGTAAAGGAATAATGGATTCTGATAGCTATAACACCTTGCTTGAATATGCTCCACTTATAGCTGAAGAAATGACTAAGGCCTTTCGGGTTGATAGAAAGGAGTTTAGAGAAATTATAAAATACAAAGATAAGGGTATTTCCATTATTGATATTAAGCACAAAATTTTTAATTGCCGCTTTCAATAAATACGCACCTCCAGGTGCTTTTTTATATCTAAATTTTACCGCCACCGAAAGGTGGTTTTTTACGCCTAAAATAAGGAGACAGCCATGTCCAAAGGCACTGATGTGGTAATCCACATTGCGAAAGAAGAAACACCCAATACGTTGCCTGCAGTGCCTGTTTGGCATACGCTGCGCCGCAACTCCGACTCATTAAAAAAGAAAGTATCTCTTACTCAGTCGGATGAGATTGTTGATACCCGATTTGAGCAGGGATCTATTGCTACATCGGGTGAAGCGGTAGGTAACATTGAATATGATTTGTCAGCACTCAGTCAGGACATGTTCTTTGAAGGTGTTGCTGGGAATCTCTTTGTTGATTCAGGTACACCATCTGTTTCAACACTAGATATCGGCGGCGACACATTACCAACCTATACCATCGTAAAGCATGACAAAAAGGTCGGGCTGACCCAGGTGTTCTCAGGCTGCCGTATTGGTGAACTGACAATTCAAGGTGATACCAAAGGTAAAATTACCGGCAGTGTTTCTATCAGTGCCACTGGTTATGAAACACCGGTTGCAACACCAGTAGTAAATCCATTAGCTGCTACAACCACACCATTTATGTCATCAATCAACGTGAACACATTTAAGATCAATGGTGTAAGTACAGTTGGCACTGCATGTGCTGAATCATTCAAACTTACCATCAATAACAACTTAACAGCCAAGCCATGCTTGGGTAGTGAAAGCCTGATCCCGAACCGCTACACGGAAGGTAAAGTTTCCATCACTCTTAATGTGACACTAGCCTTAACAACAACATCAAAAGCATGGATTCCATACGTTGAAACTCGTCAGACCATGACTTCAGAAATTGGCATAGAAGACTCTTTAGGCAATGCTTATGGTTTCAACTTTACCAAGCTGGAATTGGACAATGACGGCCTTTCTGATACCAATGCCAATGATGACCACACATTAGGCATGGAATTCCGGCACGTAAAAGAAGCACCGACAATTACTCGTACCACAGCATAAACATGGCCCCGGAAGGGGCTTTATTTTTAGGATAAGAAAATGGCTTTAAAAGTAGCAATTCAAAAAAGTAAAGAAGTGTCACTGTGGAAAGAATACAAAGATATTGATGGCAATGTATTGGCGGAATTTAAAATCCGTGGTGACGGTTACAAGCCTTTCCGTGTAGCTATTGAGCGAGCACAAAACCAAGTGGCATCCAAAGGGTATAATGTGGCGCTGGCGGGCAGTGAAGATAAGCTCTACCCTGAGTTATTGCTTGAGGCTGCCGCATGCCACCTGATTGCAGACTGGAAAGGAGTTGTATTTGTAGAGGATGGTAAAGAGATTGAGCCTCCTTACACACTTGAAAATGCCACCAAACTTTTAAATATGGGCGATATTGGTTGGGCCATCTGGATGTTTATTAAAGTGAATGCAGAAAAAATCCAGGCTGATTCTGATGCTATACAGGCTGAAACAGTGGGAAAGTCCTCAATCTCTACCAATGGCACACAGGAGACGGAGGGCTAACCGATCACCAGAAGAAGATCAGGGAAAAGCTTGGCCGTAAACTGGATGATGCACCTGAATATAGCTATACCGCCAATGCAATACTGGGAGCGTACAACACCATTGCACGATCCCGGAAGTATGAGCAAGGTGTTCCATTAGCCTTGGGTGCAAATGAGATTGGCGCTTATCTTGAGCTATTTGAATCCCCATGTGAATTACATATTTTTATTGATTGCATCATGGCCATTGATAATGACTTTCTGGATAAGGCGCATAAAAAGATGAGTAAGAAATCAGCTTAGGTTGGTTTCTTTGTTGATAAATAGGACATTTATAAAGCTGTGCGACAAGACCTAACGTACCTAGCATACTGTAGGGCTTGACATTTCTCCAATACTTATTATTGACAGTTAGGTAAATAGTGAATATAGTTGTGGATAACCCTAGTGTCATCTGATAGTTAGGGTATTTTTGTCACTAATTTTTGGAGGCGTTTATGGCTAAGTTCATGAATTATTTTAATAAAGATAAAGCTATTGCATCTAATACTTGTGCTTTCGAGGGATGGGATGGCTAATAACCCTTCTCAACAGATTCTAAAAGGCAGATTAACGTTTATTTTCGCGTTATCTGCTTTTTTAATGTCTTTGTATTTAGTATCAGGAAATATTTCTGAATTTTTTAAGCTAGGTGATTGGAAAATCCCAGACTGGCTTATTTTTGCTCAATTACTAGTGTTTTTTGCTTCAGCATATATAGCATATTCAACAATTCATTCATCAAGATCAACATCTAGAGAAAGGGCGACGTTAGACACGATTTTGGATGACAATAAAGATGATAATTTAGCTCACTCAAAAAACATTGTGCTCATGTTTAACGAAGATCCTGGTGCCTATTACGATAAACATAAAAAAGATGGGCAAAGAGATTTAGCTCATTTATTTTGTGTTGCGCATCACAATTTAACCAATGATGAAGCGGAAATTAGGGCGCATTTCCTTAAGGTGCTTAACAGGTACGAATTTTATGCGATTGGTATCAATAAGGGATTATTTGACGAAGAGTTATTTAAGCGAATGTATTGTTCCACAATGCTTAAATTTTGGGGTGTGGTTAATCCCTCGGTTTCTCAATTGAGAGAGTTTGCTAAAAAGGACACTTTATTCAAGGATTTTGAAGCATTAGCAATTCGCTGGAAAGCCAATCCTCTCAAATCAGAAGACATTAAATAACCACCCTCGGGTGGTTTTTTAATGCACGAACCTTATTTAAAAACAAGGTTCGTGTCATTGGCTATATCGGAGGTTATTCAGATGATGATTTTTCTGCCGGCTGTGGTGTACTGGCTGGGGCATCCTGCTGGACAGTTACTTTTGGTTTGCGGTTAGGCATATAGTCTGGGTCGCTGGTCATAGCCAAATATAGAAAAGTAAAAAAGATGGTGGTTATAACTGCAACAATGGCAACGAATTTCCAGCCTAATGTGGTTGACTCTAAGTCATCTGATGAGGAGTTGTTTTTCATAAAAAGCCTAAATAGCAAAAAATTAAAAATATAACTTTCATATTATAAAACTGATTTATGTGAAAATCTAATTCATATGATTTTATGGAATATTTAGAAAATTAATTAATCATTCTCTGGGGCGGTTTTTCTTTTAGTTGTATATACTTTTTTTAATAAATTGAGTAATTTATCACCTTAATTTAAGGGGGTAACATGAAAAAAATATTAACAATTGGTGCTTTATCTTTAATTTCATCTTTGGCTTTAGCGAATAAACCTTTGGTGATTCAGCAAGGCGCACCCGCACCAATGAGCGATTTTGAAACACCAGTAGCAGAATCACAGTACAAACCATTGCAACCAGTTCGCTATAAAGATGAAGTTGCGCTGAATAAATCCTTAATGCTGGAATATACCGCTCAAAAAGGGAAGTTTGAAAACAATATTGATGAGGATGTTAAAGGGTTTGGTATTGGCTTTTCATCATCACCACACAAGAATGGCCTTTGGGGTAAGTTTGAATACCAAGAAAGTGATAATTACGATGGAAGTGCTTACGAGTTCTCTTTCGGCGGCCATTTGAACTTGATAAACGCTAATGGCTTTTATGCACTCGCAACAGTGGGTACTGGCGTGAGTGTATTGGATGCAGAAGGATTCGACACATCTACATATTGGACATTGCCAATTGGTTTGGAAGCAGGTTATACCTTCACACCTAATTTTTCTTTGTATGGTGGTATTGGCTATAAGTGGTCTTTCAATATAACTGGTGATGAGCAGACGCGCTGTAATGATGGCACTACGAGTGGTAGTACTGGTTCGGGAACTTGCTCATGGCATGGTGGGATAAATTACTATTATGATTCAAATTATATTGGTGATTATGATGGCGTGACATATAAAGCTGGCTTGCGTTATAACTTCTAGAAGAATGACCGCCCAAGTGGCGGTTTCTTTTTGTGCGGTAAATTAGTATCTTGTGGGTACTTATAAGAGGGTGTCCATATGAAAAGATTATTGTTGATTGGGGTTTTGGGGTTGGCTTTGGGCGGGTGTGCTACACCAAAATATAACTATCAGGCCGTATCACAGAATATAAGTAAACCAGCTATTGGTTCAGTAAATGAGGCCTATGTTGGTGACAAGATGCTAACCCAAGGGGTGTTTATGGAACGTGAGGCCTACTACGTACCTGAAGCGAAGAAAAAGTTTTTATTAAATATTCCTAAAGGTTACTACCTTAAGACTGGTGAGGATCAAAAAGGAAGCTACTACCAACCAGTGAATGCTATCCCGGATGGGGCGGCTTTTGTTGGTGTTCAGTCAGTGCTGATAACAAGAGATAATAGTTTTTGCTTTGTAGATGTTTACTTTAATAAGGTGTGTAACTTTAAGAATATTGGAGAGAAACGAAAAATCAGTGTAGCGAATGATAATTCATTTCAGCAAACCCTAATCTATAGCGGGAAGGTAGGAAGTAAAATTAATGTTGGTTACAGGGAATTTTCGAGCAATCTTGCAAGACCAGCCTTCAATAATGATGTTGAATATGATTTGAATGAATCCAAAACGATTGGCTATAAAGGCGCACTGCTTGAAGTTATTGATGCTAACAATCAAAGCATAACCTATAAAGTTTTAAGAAATTTTAATAAGGTTGATTAATTCATGAAAAAAATACTTTTAGTGAGCTTAGTTGTTGGGCTTGCCGGCTGTGGCAAATCAGAAGCTGAAAAAGCTAAATATGAAGCTGAAATGAAAGAGCTCAGATATAACCAAATGGCAGAGGGGTTTGTAAAGTCACACCTTAAAGATCCGGATTCAGCACAATTTAGAGGTCAGCAAGGCTTTTGTGGAGAAGTTAATTCAAAAAATAGCTTTGGGGCCTACACGGGGTTTAAGAAATTTATTGCGGCAGATAAAAACATGATAGTAATGGAAGATGATTTATCACCCCAAGAGTTTCGGAAAGTTTGGGATGGTGTTTGCAAATAAGCTGAACTAATAAAAATTCAAACCCGCTTCGGCGGGTTTTTTAATACCCCAAATTTATAGCTCGCATTGCGGGCTTTTTTAATACCCAAAGAAAAACCCCAGTGTTAGCGCACCGGGGTTTTTTGATTCCACCCACCGAGAAGTAAAGAGGAAAAACATTTCGTATGGATGATTTTATCAAATTGGCTAATTTATGTCTAATGGAGTTACGAAAAATGCAAGCATGGCGATTTACAGCAATTCTCTTAACAATAATCGTTTGTACATATATTTGGAAAATGTAAGCCGACCCAATAAGAGGTCGGTTTTTTATTGTCTGCGCGCCTAGAGGCGCTTTTTTATGCCTGTAGGAAAGTGAAATGGCTCAAGAATCTGTATTACGAATTGTTATTGATTCACGGAATGCTGAACGGAATGCACATGCTTTAGCGAATGAATTAGAAAGCATTGGGAAGAAGGGTGATTTCGCTACCAAATCAATGGATTCAATGTCTGTAGCGACTCGCCAATTGGCTGGGTACATGGCTGGTATTGTGACAATTAGTGCGGCCATTAATAAAATCGACACCTATACGGGTATTAATAACAAGTTAAAGCTTGTTACCAACTCACAAGAAGAACTTAATCAAGCGATGCAAGATACCTTTGCTATTGCTCAACGTTCTGCATCTTCATGGGGTGCTGTGAATGACGTTTATTCTAAGTATATGTCAAATGCAAAAACCTTAAATTTAACTCAAGAACAAACAGCACGATTAACTGAAATTACCTCTAAAGCTGTGGCAATCAGCGGATCAACCACAGAGTCGGCAGCAGGAGCATTATTCCAGTACGGTCAGGCGCTTGATGGAAATATCCTACGTGGTGAGGAATATAACGCGCTTGTTGATGGTGCGGGTGGTTTACTTAGTGCAATGGCGAAAGGCTTAGGTATTACACGTGGTGAGCTGCGCCAAATGATGCTCGACGGGAAATTAACAGGTGAAGTCATTACCAAGGCGCTCTTAAAAGCTGGCGATAGTGTTGATGAGTTGTTTAATAAAACCGATGTCACTATCGGGCAGTCACTTACAGTTTTAAGTGATAGCGTAACCAAATTTACAGGTGAGGCTGCATCCGGTTCTGGTGCTGCAACTGTTCTAGCTGGGTCAATTAAAGTTCTAGCAGAGAACCTTGATCTAGTTGCTAATATCGCTGTTGTTGGTGGTGTAGCAATGCTGACTAAGACAGTCCTCGCACAAACCGTTGCTATTCAAGGATCCATTGCTGCATCTGCACAGCGTCGAGCAGCAGATATAGCAGCACTTCAATCACAAGTTCAATTATCAGCCATTGAAGTACAAAGAACTCGACAAATCGCAGCACAAGCCATTTCAGAAGTTGGTCTGGCGCGACAAGAATTAAACAGCGCAACCACACGCCAAGCACGTGCAGCAGCAACCATGCGATTAACCCAAGCCGAGATTGCCTTGGCGATAGCTCAGAAGCAAACTAAAGCTGCAACAGTTGAACAGATAGCAGCTGAAAATGCACTTAACGCCAGTCGAGCAATTGGCTCAAGAATGTTAGCTTTAGTTGGCGGTCCTATTGGCGCAATTACCTTGGGCGTGACTGCATTAGCCGCTGGTTATATGTATCTTCAAGACCGTACCGCAGAAGCAAATGCAAAACTTGAAGAGCAAGGGAAAATTGCTGAAAAAACAGATGAGGAGCTAAAAAAACTATCAGGCAATGACAAGATATCTGCAGTGAATGATTTAACTGCCGCATTCAATTCTCAAAATACGGAACTCGCTAAATCTAAAGAATCAGTAGATGCTGTTCTGTTCGCTATTCGCGCTGCATCAGTTGAAAATGAAAAGGCTAGGAAAGTAACTGAAGACGCTCGCAATGGTGTGATTAGTTATGACGAGGCTATCAAGCGCCTCAATCAAATGGACATCCCAACTGATCTGTATGACCAACTGAAGAAACAAGTTTTTCAGTATAACGAGAATGCAGAAAAAGCAGGAGAGTCGCAGCGAGCGCTTGCAGCACTGGGTAAAGTGGTGCAATTGGCTGGGAACCTGTTTCAAAACTCAGCGGTTCAGGTTGCAAAAAACACTAATGAGCTAAATAAGAATGAATCAGCAGCGGAAAAAGCAGCCAAGGCTCAAGCTGAATTTAAGAAGTCTTTGTTTGATCGTGAGTTTAATGCAGGCTTAACCAAAGCAATGCTGGATCAGGGCTATAACGCAGAACAAATTAACTTAATCTCGGAATATGCGTTAAAACTTCAAAAAGAAGGCAAGTCGATTACTGTAGAGCAAGTTCAATATTTACTGAAAATCAATAGCATTGAGGAGCAAAACAAAAAGGTTATTGAATCCAGAAATGCCGCTGAAAAGGAGCGAACCAAGGAACTTGAGAAGCAGCAGAAAGTTTTAACTGCAAGCTCAAAAGTCCAAGCCAATGCAGCCAAGTATAATTTTACTGGTCTTGAGTCTAAATACGGACTGCCAAGCGGCACATTATCAGCAATTCATGCAATTGAAACAGGAAATACTGGCAAGTCTAATCAGGTAAATGGTCAAACTGGTGCGACTGGTGGCTTTCAGTTCCTTGCTGGCACAGCTAAGCAGTATGGCGTCAAAGACCGCACGGATTTGGCTCAATCTGCTGAAGGCGCTGCGAAGTACATGTCATACCTCTTAAAACTCTTTAAGGGAGATTTGGAGAAGGCTGTACGCGCTTATCATGCTGGTGAGGGTAATGTCCAAAAAGGTAAGAATATTGGCAAGTACAATAATGATTACTGGCAGAAGTTTAAGGGTTACACCGCTGGAACAAATGGATTTACGGCTGGCGATGTAGGCTCTAAAGACTGGGAGAAGCTGCTTGAAGAAGCCGCAAAAATGGCTGAGCAGCAAGCAGAACTTCGCAAAAACCTAGAGCTCAATGTTGCTAGTGAAGTCACTCGCATCCGCTCTAAGTTGGCAGATGATTTACAGGAGATAGACAAGGCAGGCTATTCACCTGAGCGCGCCAAGGAAATCAAGGCTGAATACCAATCCCGAGCTGACAATGAGATTGCAATTGCTGAGTATGCTTTAAAGACAAAGCTAGACGACTACTCGTCATTCAAAAAAACTGAGGACGAGCTGTTAAAAGATAGCTTTGACCAGAAAAAGTTTTATGCAGCACGCGATATTGAGTTATCTAAAGATCAGCGTGACCAAGCAATCAAGTATCTCGATGAGCAATATCTGCACGAACTCGGCCTAATCAAACTTGCCAAAGAGCAGCGGATCTTCCAAGCTGAACAGGCGATGTATTCAGAAATGGATGCTATTAGAATGCGCTATGAGCTTGAGCGTGAGGAGATTGCCAAGACAGCTGGTATTTCTAGTGATGAAAAGGTTCGTAGGTTGTCGGCTTCTCAGTTTAATCAAAAACAAGATGAAAGCGATTTAACAAAATCACTTATGCGCGACTATATGGGTGTAATGGGTTTTGAGGAAAATCCTTTAATCCAGCAATTCGAGGTACTTCAAAAAGCTCGTGAAAACGACTTAATTAATGAAGAGGAGTATCAGAACGCCAAGTTGCAACTACAAGCTAAGTCCACAGCAAGTTATATGGAGGGGATGTTTGGTGGTTTTGCAGAATTGGTGGACGAAAACTCCAAGACATATGCTGTTTTGTTCGCTGCACAAAAGGCTTTTGCTGTAGCGCAAGCTATGTTGAATATCCCTCAAGCATACTCAAAAGCTTATGATGCAGTTGTTGGCACTCCTTACATTGGTCCTTATATTGCTCCAGCAATCGGTGCGGCGGCAGCGGCATTACAGGTTGCTCAAGCAGCAAGTATTAAAAATGTTTCTATGGGTAGTTATGCCACTGGGGGCTTTACTGGCATAGGTGGTAAGTTTGATCCAGCGGGCATTGTACATAAAGGCGAGGTGGTTTGGTCGCAAGAAGATATCAAGCGTTGGGGCGGTGTGAATGTGGTTGAGGCAATGCGTACATCACAACCACCAAAAGGGTATTCTGATGGCGGACTTGTTACTCCTAAAGACACTTACCGTGTAGGCATGGGAACAGTAGATGCGATTGAGCGTGGTGCTAATGTTCAGGCTGAAAGGCAGGCTCAGGCGAATGTAAGCGCTCAAGCGGCTAGCCCTCAGCCGATTGAAAGCAATGTTCGTGTTGGAATTTTTGATGATCGTGACGATATGATGAATCAAATGTACGGTAGAGAGGGAGAAAAAGTTGTCATGTATCATTTAAAAAGAAATGGTATGTTAAAGGCTTAAATTTATTCAGTATATTTAATAAATGTGAGGGAAAATGAAAAATATTTATTTAGAAACTTTGGCTTCAGTTGTATGTAGTAGTGAAATTAAGGCAGATAAAGGTGTCCCAATTACTCTATGTGTCAAAGGAATGTTGATAACTGGGGATTTGATCTCTAAAGCTGCGTTCATAGATGATGAAGGAAACATTGGACTGAAAGCATTAAGAGATAGGATGATTCAAGTTGCTGAAGAACATAATCTTAACGAAACTGAAGAGGTTACTCCTGATTATGAGTTCGAACCAACCCTTTATCTAAAAAATGCAAAATATTTTTCAGGTGGTAATCAGATCCCGACAAATGGTGGTGCATTAATTACGGTTGATTTAAATTCCGTAGATGCATTTAGTATGGGTAGATTTGAACAACAATAATTAGTTTTAGATTTTAAATAAGCTCACTTCGGTGGGCTTTTTCTTTGATTGATTGAGGACAAAATGAAAATACAAACCAAATATGGCGATGTGCATGTATTAACAGATTGCCCTCTGCTGGATTCTACTGAGCGTCTAGAATTTAAAACCGAGGTACATGAAGCATTCGACGGCAGTGAAGAACGCTATATCCAGCGCGATGCACCGCGCCAAGTGTTGAGCTTTAACTACATAAATATGCGTAAAGCAATGGGTGATCTATTTCATATGCTCTATGCAAATTTGCGTAAGCAATGGGGCATACCGCTGCCGCAGTTTCGACAGACCATCCCAGATATTGATAATAATGATTTCATTATCATGGACACGACAGCACATCCAGCCGACCTTAGAGTCGGTTTTCTTTTGCTTGAAAGTTCAGATGGATTTCAAACTGCGGAAGCGGTAAGCATTGGGCGTTACATCATTATTCAAGAAGAAATTCGAGACCCTGAAACGGATGAAATTATTCAGGAATTAATCACTGAATATCAGGACGGCTTTCGGCTTGGCGCCAATGTGACAGCAACGAATGCTTCAATCATGCCGCTTCGAATTTGCATCATCGATGGTGATGCTTCAATTAGTACGGGCGGCTTCTGGTCTAATTCGAGTGTTGTATTTCGTGTGATTGCAGAAGATTTACCAGAGCATGCGGGTGATATACCAGAGCAGTACCAAGGAAATGATATTTACTTCAAGCCTTTGCTGTTGGATGGCAATGCTTTAGAAATGACGCTGACGCAGCATCAGAATGTTGTCGATGGCGATATCGGCGGCTTTCAAGATTTCACGCATTGGGCTAAGCCACGCTACCTAAAACCGTTTAAGTCGTTGCTAAAAAACTGGAATGAATACAGTGCGTATCGCCAGTTTCTGTTCCGTAGAATGGGCCGCTTTCAAGCTTTTTGGATGCCGCTGTATGAAAAGCATCTCAATATTTTGAACACAGGCAATATCACAACTTCATTGAGCACAAACACAAAGTACTTGCTTGAAGCAGACCGCAAGCACATTGCTGTGAAGCGCAAAGACGGCACTTGGACCGCGCATGAAATTACCGTCAAAACGGGTGGTTCATTAACTGTTTCACCAGCAATCAATGCTCAGCGCAGCAGCATTCAAACCATTTGCTATTTGGGCCTGCATCGGCTTGATGCGGATCAAATCGAATTTCAATTTTTAGGCNTCACCAGCAATCAATGCTCAGCGCAGCAGCATTCAAACCATTTGCTATTTGGGCCTGCATCGGCTTGATGCGGATCAAATCGAATTTCAATTTTTAGGCGCACATAAAACGCAAGTCACTGTGCCAATCGTGGAGCTTTCATCATGAAAACGAGAGCGGAACTCTATCAATTTAAACATGGAAATCGCACCTGGTATTCCACCAATCAGCGCAAAGCAATTGCGCATGCCGGCATTGAATATTTGCCTGTGCGCGGCCTGCAGCGCACTGCAATTGAAGATGAAAGTATTGATAAATGTGATACAGAAGTCACGCTGCCGCAGATGAGCTTGTTGAATGCCGAAGGCGATAATCTTTCTGCTGTATTTGCTGGAAAGATTTTTTATGGCGGTGTCACAGTCACCATTCTTGAGCTGTATCTGAATGAAACTTTGGTGCTGCATAAGGGTCGTGTGACGCAGCCAAAATTTGATGAAGATGCAGACACGCTAACGCTGGTGTGTGAAACAGGTGAATCATATTTAAACCGCAATATTCTG
>NZ_JAPEQW010000042.1:0-13755 GCF_026168575.1 Acinetobacter entericus | reverse complement strand
TCACTTGTATGAAGAGAATGCCATTACTCATGCCAATGCATTGATAGCTGTTAGCCGTGGATCTGTGGCTCAACCTAAAGCTGAAATTGATGATTTGCCGTGGGTTGATCCAGTAAGCAACCAAAATTCCACATCAAATGATGTTGTGAAAAAGACATTCGCAAGTCAGTCGGAAATTGAAATTGTTGCACAAGGCCCAGTTGATACAGTTGAAGAAAGCTTGACTGAATTTAAAGCTGAAGATGCTCCCAAAAGGGATCTTGTTCATGAGGCCCTGCTCGAGGATTTGCTGAATCGCGCGGCCATGGCCAAAACGCCGGCTGAAGCAAATGCGCTTGTTGGTTATACGCGGATGTGGACAGAAGANGGATCTTGTTCATGAGGCCCTGCTCGAGGATTTGCTGAATCGCGCGGCCATGGCCAAAACGCCGGCTGAAGCAAATGCGCTTGTTGGTTATACGCGGATGTGGACAGAAGAACAGCGCAAGCCCCTGCTTGATGCCATTCATAAACGCTTGAATGAACTCAATCCGCCTGAAAGTACTCAAATTAAAGAGCCGCCGTCGTTGATGGTGCAAATTCAGAATGCCAAAGATTTGACTGAATTGGATTGCTTGGAAATTGAAGTGTCCTCTCGACATGTGGATATTCAGCCAAAGCTCATGGGTTGTGTGAAACGCCGCCGATTTGAATTGGAGAATCAAGGCAGTGAGGTGGCTCAATGATTTGCCCTAAACAGCTTATTCCTGCTTTCACGATGTTTGTGGCAAGCGATGGCTATCAATGCGTAATCAATAAAATCCTTGGTGAAGCAATCTTCACTAAGGCAAATAAGCCAGGACTAAAAATAGACCGGCTTGGGAACATGAATGAAGCAGCGCAAAAGCGTTTTGAGCTGTTCCTTAAATTATGGCTGAAGAATGGCAAGGAATTCGTTCTGCGCCTTCAGGCTCAGGCAATTATGTTGAAGGTGGCGTGATGGATATTCAGAAAGAAAAACAAGCTTTTGAAAATTGGTGGGAATCATTCCATAACGGCCGCCAAATATCTTGCGATTATGTTGAAGAGGATAACTCATACTCTGTTGGCTATGCGAATGCTCAATGGGTTGCATGGCAAGCCAAAGCCCAAGCGGTGCCTGAAGGGTTTGCATTTAAAGATGTTATGGAGGAACGCCAACGTCAAATTAATCAAGAATTCTACTCTACTGAAAATGATGACGAGTACAAGCAAAATGAGCTTTTAAGAGCTGCTGTTTGTTATGCGGAAAATGTTGTTCGCAGAGGCTGGGTTTTTGATTCTAACTTTGGCCCTGATGTTTATCAGGAGGAAGAAGTTCCAGATTTGTGGCCTTGGGATTTAGATTTTTGGAAGCCTAAGAATCCAAGAAGAGATTTGGTTAGAGCTGCAGCCCTATTAATTGCTGAAATTGAAAGAATTGATCGAAGCACAGGAGCAAGGCCATGATTAAATCAACTGTAACTTTTGATGATGATTACATTTTTATTAATGGCAAACACGTCTGGCTTCATGGTGATTCTCAGTGTTTTGCAGTTGGTCAAATGGATGAAGACCATGAAGATGGTGGAGAAGTTGAGGAATTATTGCCATCACTTGAATTGGCGATTATCTATTGTTTGGAGCAAACAAATGAATAACCTATCCCCTGCTGAAATCGAACTTTTAGAAGAATTCCGCGAAGACCTGGCGCCGCGGCATGTATCCGGAATGTTTTACACGACAACATTGCCGGCTGAACTTGTCACATTGTTATACACGCTTATAAATGAAAAATTGGCTGCGGCAGATAGGTTGCCAGCTGCTGTGAAGCGTAGTTTGAAGGAGGTGTCATGATGGGAGCATTGCAGTTTTCAACTTATGACTACTTGTTTTTAAAGCATCGCTCTGTTGTGGTGAAGTTGCTTGATATTGCGGATGAATACTATCCATCCCTAAAAAAAGCAACCGTGCACCAAATGGCGACTGAAAACAAGTTTCCCTTTCCAGTGTTCAAACTGGATCAAAAAAGCCGTACAGCGCCATATTTCGTGAACTTGCAGGATTTGGCAGATGCGCTAGACAAAGAGCATCAAAGCGCATCAAAAGACTTTGCTACATTTCACCAATGATCTGTAGCAGGTCATCCAATTGTAAAATGTTTGCCCTTTTCTTCACCGACACATATCGCTCAAGACTGCTCCAAGTGTCGTGCAATGTGACTTGCTGTATTTGCGGAATAGTTAAACCGCTTTCAGCAAGTCGTGTTGCTCCCTCATGCCTTAAATCATGAAACCTAAAGTCGCTCATGCCTAAGATATGGCAAGACTGGTTAAATTCAGACGCTATAGCAACAGCAGACAATGGTACAAGTAAATCACTATCACCACCCATTCTTAGCATTCTTGCCCTTGTGTCATCCCGCATTAAAAGCTCAATGATTTTTTGGCAGTCTGAAAGAACATTAAAATGCTTGTGATTTCCTTTTGAGCCATTGGGGTTTTTTAAATCTCGAACCATCCATGATTGATGCTCTTCATCATAATCACTTAATCGAATCCTGGTTATCTCTGCTTGTCGTCTGCATGAGAAAATAGCGAATAAGACTATTAGGTGCATCGGGTATGCTGTGCGTCCGCGATTCCACTTGTCAAGATAATGCAGCAATAGGTTTTTTAATTCGGTATTTGATAGCAGCCGATCCCGCTTGTCTGACTTCTTGATCTGACGTGTCTTTCTGAGTTGCAGGCAGGCATTATTAAATTCATTCAAATTGACATTGATGCGCCACATTACGGATGCATGAGTCAAGATGGATTTAATATTTTGAAGCTCGTTCAAGATCGTTGATGGTAAAACTGGATCAAGACCTAACTTGCTATAACCTTTCTTTCGTAAAGCCACATGCTCAGAAACATGGGTAGCATTGATTTGCTCTAAACACACTCTAGCAATAGGCAGCTTCGCAATTAAATCAAGCGACCTGTTTTTAGTGCGACCAAATTCATCACCGACTTCTTCTTTGTATTTTGCAATAGCAGCAGCAATCGTCATTGACTTATTATTGATACCGAGCAAAATATCAGGATTGTCTGCTATCTCTTGCTCACGCTTATTGAGCCAGTTTGATGCGGTGCGCATGGTGCCAAAGGTTTTACTTTCCTTGTATTCAGGCAAGCCAGAGCGTTTAATGCGTATTTCAGCACGATAACGAATGACACCGCTGACGCTTTTGCGCTGTGTGATTGTTCCCATTTTTACGCCATTTAATATATTTTGCAGATGGCGTAAATTATGGCGTAATTCGATATGCTTTAATACTTGTTAATCTTTATTAATCGCTGTTAATCGACAAGTGACTTATTAAATTAAAGTGCTGTAATTTATAATAAAATAGGTAAGATATTGATAGTTAAAAGATATTTAGCATTTACATTGATGTGATGCAGGACTGGATTAATGAACATGCTTGGGGCTCGACTTGGCAGCGTGAAGGCGTACTGCCGCGCAAATACCGTTCACTGATTACCATTGCATTTTTAACCGCGCAAAAAAGCCCAACCGAGCTTAAGGGCCATGTCCGCGGCGCTTTAAATAACGGCGCAACAGTTGAAGAAATTCAGGAAGTCTTGCTGCACAGTTTGCCGTACTGCGGCGCGCCGGCAACACAGGAAGCATTCCGAGCCGCCTTAGAAGTCATCAATGACTATCAAAAGTCTGAATAAATACCGCCAAAAGTATCAAAAAAACCGCAGAATTCTGCGGTTTTTTTATTCCATTACGTTTAAGACAGTTCAATTTGATTGATCTGCTCTAAACTTTGCACGGCCGCTGAAAAGTCCAATTGCTGTGCGTGCGGCTTTTCAATCAGCCCGAACTGCTGCTGCACCAGATGCATGGCGGGCAGCTGTAAATTTTCTTCTGCGATCAGGCTCACGGCAATGCCGATATCCTTTTGCAGCAAATCTAAAGCAAAGGTTTTATCAAAACGGCGGTTCAGCACACGCTGCGCCATAATATTTTCCGACATGCTGCTTTTGCCGCTGGAATGGTTAATGCAGTTCAGTGCTGAAGCTAAATCAACCTGTTTAGACTTCAGCAACGTCAGACCTTCTGCCAGCGCCCATAAATGCGCCGCCATCAATGTGTTATTTACAGCTTTCACTGCAAAGCCTGCACCGCTTTCCCCTACATGCTCGATCAAGCCGGAAAAGGCATCAATCACGGGTTTGGCTTGTTCAAAAGCAGTTGCATCTCCGCCAATCATCACCGTTAAAGTTCCCCGCTCTGCGCCGATGGTTTGCCCTGAAACGGGCGCATCCAAGTAAATAGAACCGAATGCTTTCAATTGCTGGCTTAGACGCTGCGCCGACTCTGGCACGCCGCTGGTGCAGTCAATCCAGATACTTCCCGCTTTAGGGGGATGTGCTGCGATTAACTGCTCAACATCTGCGCTGGTGGGCAAGCAGGAGAAAATAAAATCAGCCTGCACTGCATCTTCAATCGCAGCAGCCTGCGTGCCAAAACTCTCTGCATGCAGCACAGCCTTGTCAAAATTGCGGTTCCAAACCAGAACGTCTAAACCAGTTTTTGGCAAATGGGAAGCCATATGCCACCCCATTGCCCCGAGTCCAATAAATGCTGCACGTTGACTCAAAATAATCTCCTAGTGTTGAACTGCAGAGGATGCAGCAGAGGATTCATCATTTACGGCTTGCGCTTTTTCTTCACCGCGGTTTAAAAAGAGATTTAAGAAGATCGCGGCCAATGTCGCTGTGCCAATTCCGCCTAAATCAAAACTGCCAATATGCAAACTCAGGTTTCCTGCACCCATAATCAGGCTGACAGCCGCAATTAATAAAGTGCTGTTCTTGGTAAAATCGACTTTATGGTCAATCCAGATTTTTGCACCAGCTATCGTAATTAAGCCAAATACGACAATCGAAGCGCCGCCCAACAGCGCCACTGGAATGGTGCTGATGACAGCGCCAAATTTAGGCGATAACCCCAGAAGAACAGCAAATACACCGGCAATCACAAAAATTGTCGTTGAATAGACTTTGGTCACTGCCATTACGCCAATATTTTCAGCATAGGTCGTCATGCCTGTTCCGCCTACGGATGCAGACATGGTTGTGCAGAGGCCATCAGCTAAAAAAGCGCGCCCCATATACGGGTCCAGATTTTTTCCAGTCATGGCCGATACGGCTTTAAAGTGGCCTAAGTTTTCTGCAACTAAAATCAAAGCAACAGGCGCAATCAGCAGCATGGCATTAGCATCAAACACGGGCGCGTGGAAAGTTGGCAGGCCAAACCAAGCTGCGTTGCCAATCACACTGAAATCAATCGGCTTGCCAAAGCCCAAAACATTGGTCAATAAAAAATACGCAAAATAAGCTGTCATCAGGCCAATCAGCAGCAATAAACGCCGCACCATGCCGCGGGTAAATACCGCAACCGCGCTGATACACAAAATGGTCACGACTGCCATCCATGTATCAAAAGAACTGGCAGAAACGCTTTTAATAGTCACAGGCGCCAAATTCAGACCAATAATCATGACAATAGCGCCAGTCACAATCGGCGGCATGAGTTTTTCAATCCATGCCGTTCCTGTTTTCATCACCACTAAACCGATACCCGCATAAATCAGGCCGCAGGCAATGGTTCCGCCTAATGCCAAAGCGATATTCGGATTGGAGCCTGCGCCGCTGTAACCCGTCGCTGCTGCCACTGCGCCAATAAATGCAAAACTCGAGCCCAGATAGCTCGGCATGCGCCCGCCAGTCATGAGGAAAAATAGAATCGTGCCAATCCCAGTAATAAAAATGGTCAGGTTCGGATCAAATCCCATCAATAAAGGTGCCAGCACTGTCGCGCCAAACATGGCAAATGCATGCTGCAGCCCCAAGACGATGCTTTTTGCTGGGGGAAGGTACTCGTCAGTTTGGACTGGCGTTGTATCTAAGTTGCCTTGATAAGGCTTAAATTTCGGAAACCACGTTTCTTTTTCATTCATTAGGGTTCCCCCTCCTTCAGATGGGTCCAAATCTCAGTTCATTGGTTTTGGTTCACAGTAGCTGCGGTTGAAATACATTAAGGCATTTTGACCGTCTTGGCTTTGCACCGCTTTCACTTCACAAATCAATACATCATGGCTGCCGACAGACATGCTTTGCACAACTTCGCAGTCAAAAGACACTAAAGCACCCTCCAGCACAGGCGCTTGCGTGACTAGAGAATTCCAAACGCCATGCGAAAAACGTTCCTGCATTGGGGTTTTGCCGCCAAATAAATTGGACAGATGGCTTTGCTGCGCATTTAAGGTGTTTACACACAGTACTTTATTGGCCTTGAATGTTTCAAATACAGACGCCGAACGGTTTAAACAGACCAATAATGTTGGCGGCGTATCCGTTACACTGCATACAGCAGAAGCAGTGAATCCAGCCTGTCCTGCTGCGCCCTGAGTCGTAATGACATTGACCGCCGCGCCTAAATTTGACATGCCTTGACGGAACAGCTGCTGATCAACTTCACAGCCGGCATTCATCATCGGCTTGTGCATCTGCGCTGCACTGTTCATCACTTCCGCAGTCATTAATTTGCTGTTCATGACAATTCTCCCAAACTGAAACCTGCCCCGCAGCAGTTCAGCCTGCTTTAAAAGTTATAGTTAAACATGTGCAACCGAAGCAATTTCGACAAGCGCATCCGGTTTCACTAAACCCGTTTGTACGCAATAGCGCGCAGGCTTATCTCCAGGGAAATACTCTGCATAAACCTCATTGAAGGCCGCATAATTTGCCCAATCTGTCAGGAAAATATGGTTAAAGGTGACATCAGCCATGGTGCCGCCGGCGGTTTCTAAAATCTTTTTGATGGTTTCCAAAATGTGGCGGGCTTGCGCTGCGCAGTCACCCACATGCACCACATTGTTATTTTCATCAAAAGCTAAAGTGCCTGACACATACACAATATTGTCTGCTTTCGTGGCTGGTACAAATGGCGCAAGCGGTATGCCTGTTCCAGCTGGGACAATAATTTCTTTAGGCATGGCATTCTCCAAATTTTTAAAAATCTTTAGGGTTAAAAAGGTCTATGCGCATATCGGTTTAAGCTGATTTTTCAAGCTGGACTTGCGGCTTAAACGTCTCAACAAAGTGTTTGGTGTCAGATACCCAGCCAAAGAAAGTTTTAATGTTGAATAAGCTCGCCTCATGCGCTTCTACAGGGCCCGCCTGATAGCAGGCGTCATCCAGCGCTACGCCAAAATATTCGAGGAAGAAACCGTCACGTAAAGTCGATTCCACACAGACATTGGTGGCAATGCCGACAAAGACTAAATTGCGGATGCCGCGGCAGCGCAGCATGCTGTCCAAAGCCGTGTTGAAGAAACCGCTATAGCGTGGCTTTTCAATCACTAGGTCCTGTTCTAAAGGCTGCAGCTCATCAATCAGTTCAAAATCCCAATGCCCTTTTGCCAATAAAGTGCCTTGCAGTTCTGGCTTCTTGCGCATGGTTTTCAAGGCATTGGATTTATGGAAGTTTGGAGAATCTACCCCGCCGGCTTCACGGTACTGATCATCCCAGCCATTTTTAAAGTAGATGACTTGAATGCCCGCTTCATGCGCTGCCGCTACGGCTTTTTTAATGTTTTCAACCACTGGTTTAGTTTTCGAAACATCAAAACCCGCCAAATCTAAATAGCCGCCCATTGAGGTATAGGCATTTTGCATATCAATGACAATTAAGGCTGTCTGCTCTGGCGCCAGTTTCAGGGCTTCAGGTAATGCAGGCAATATTTTTCCTGTACCTGCTTTTTCGGTGAACCCGCTGCAGACGACTGTTTCGGCAGTGAATTGTCTCATGCTGATTTCTCCAAAATCGTTAAGGCTGCTTCACCTTCTTCAATCACAATGCCTTGACGGCTTTTCATTAGTGGCTGAATTTTTTGACCAAAATCTTCCACACCTTGAATAAAGTCATCAAAGGTCAGTAAAATGCCGCCTGTGCCTTCAATGCTGTCCAATTCATCCAGCATGCTTGCCACATTTTCAAATGAACCGACCAATGTGCCCATGTTGATATTGACTGGAGAAACACTGGATGCCATTTGACGGATATTGGTATCACTGCCTGAAGAAGTATCTTTGCCGCCTTGATTTTTCAGCCAGTTAATCGCTTCCATATCTGCGCCATCGTTATAGCTTTGCCATTTCGCAAATGCTTCTTCATCTGTTTCTGCTGCAATCACCATAAACAGCACAAAGGTTTCAACGTTGCGGCCGGTTTTGTCTGTATGCGCTTTTAAGCGGTCGTTGATGTCAGCAAAAGCTGTAGGCGTATTCAAGCCTTTACCAAAAACGAAGTTGTAATCTGCATATTGCGCAGAGAACGCCAAGCCTGTATCGGATTGGCCTGCACAAATAATTTTCATATCTGCTTGCGGGATCGGGCTGACACGGCAATCTTCCATTTGGAAATGTTCGCCTTTAAAGTCTGATTTTCCTGTCGACCATAAATCGCGAAGTACTTGTACATATTCAGACAGGTATTCATAGCGTTTGCCAAAGTATTCATCACCCGGCCACATCCCCATTTGCGTATATTCAGGCGCTTGCCAGCCAGTCACCACATTCAAGCCAAAGCGGCCATTCGAAATTGAATCAATGGTTGATGCCATGCGCGCAACGATTGCAGGCGGCATCACCAAAGTCGCCGCGGTTGCATAAATTTGAATCTTGCTGGTCACAGCAGCCAGACCGGCCATCAGGGTAAATGTTTCTAGATTGTGCTCCCAGAATTCAGTTTTACCGCCAAAACCGCGAAGCTTAATCATCGATAAAGCAAAGTCAAAACCATAATGTTCAGCGCGCTGCACAATCTGTTTGTTCATCTCAAAACTAGGTTTATATTGCGGCGCATTTTCCGAAAGCAGCCAGCCGTTGTTGCCAATTGGACAAAAGATACCAATTTTCATATTCACTACCTATATTTTACCAATGAGTAAAAAAATACTCTTAAATTTAAAAACCATTTACCATAATTAATATTTAGCAATTGCTGTGCCAATTATTATTTATTATTATTTTTCAAATATTTAATATTTTTAGTTTTTACTTTTTAGTAAAAAATACCCTATTCAAACATGCGCATTTTTAGTGTGCAATGTTTTAAAAAGGTGCACTTTATGAACCAAGACATTGCTCATCACATTTAAAAATTTCATCGAAACATCAGCAAGCGTTCTGTACCAAAAGGAAAAAGCCCAATATGATTATCGGGCTTTTGGTTACTCCTATATTTAAGCGTAATGCTTAGCTCAGCAAAAAATTCAGCAGTACTTGATTGATCTGTGCTGTTTCGGTATGCGTCGACGCATGCGCCCCAGAGGCAAATATTTCTAGCACTCCCTGCCCTAAGCTTTTCTGCAAATCTGCCGATTTTTTGACAGGCACTAGAAAGTCATCCTGATTGGCAATCAATTGTATCTGAGTATTTGTTAAAGCCTCAGCATGCTGTTCATTCACACTAAACTGCTGCAGTGCCTGCAGACGCATCAGCACATTATGCGCAGGCGGAAAGTTCGTGAGCTGTGCATTTTCGGCTTGTTCCAGACTTTCTTGATGTTCTGAAATCCATTGCGGCGGATAAAGAAAAAGCGCCTGCGCGCGCACATAGGCCTCTGCGCCGCTGTTTTCCAGCAAGCTGATGCGCGCTTGAAAACATTTTTGCGTATGCGGATCTAATTGATTCCACGCATTGATACAGCTTAGGCTTTTCATCTGGAGATTCTCCCTGCTCTCAGCAATAAGCCTTGCCAGCTCCATACCAATATGCCCGCCCAAAGCATGGCCAATAAAATGAAACTGCTGAATGTCCGCATCTTTGAAGATACCTAGCGCCTGCTGCGCCATATGCCGCATGCTGTAATCGGCAGGCAATGTTTCCGCGTCTGAATGGCATCCTTCATGATCATAAGTCAAGACATGAAAATGCTGCTGCAATGCCTCTAATTGCGGTTTCCAAAATGCGCCATGGCCGCCGAGGCCTGATGAAAGAATAACGTGCTCAGCTCGTGCATTGTCAGTACAAGGGTGAATTTGATAGTGCATGTAATGGTCTTCGCTGCTAGATAGTATTTTACCATTCAGCAAAAAATGTGCCGTTTCAACTCAAAGGCCTGCCGATCATCAAGCATGCTGGAACATTTTAAATCCAATAAACATTGACGCTGTAAAAAAATTCATTAACCTCAAAACGCACTTGATAGCCCAGTTCAGTCAGCTCTGCAGAAAGGCTGCGGATCTCTTCCAAAGGCAAATGCTTGGGCAGTACAGTGAACACCGCGGTATTGCCCTGCTGGGCATTGCTTTCAATCATTTGCGCTAAACGGATTCTATACAGTTCGATATTTAAATTGGCATTTTCAGACAGCGTTTTAGCAACAGCTGCAGTAATAAAACTTGTCATTTTTATACTCATTATTTTTAAATACTCAATTAAAATAAAACAGTTTTCGCAAAATTCTATAGCTATTTTGCAACCGAACATTTTAATAGAACAATAAAAAAATCCCTCATGAAGAGGGATTCTTTTAACCGAATTTAGCGGGGCAGCGGAATATATTGCGATTCCGAATTTTTCTCTTGCACTTTCCGCTCTGCAATCGTGACATTAATATTCATAGGCTTTTTATCGCGTTCAATTGAAATCTGCACGACGCTGTTAGGCGGCTGCAGCGCTACATAATTGATCAAATGAGATGCTGAAGTAATGACTTCATTATTCACTTTAAGAATTTTATCACCGCGTTTTAAGCCTGCTTTAGCCGAAGGCCCGTTAGGCTGCACATGCGCAACAATAACCCCCTGTTCTTTAGGCGCAAAAACATCTTCCTGCTCAATCGGAAGGAGGCTAATGCCCAAGTAACCTCGGACTACACGGCCATCTTTCAAAATAGCATTGAGCACCTGCTGGCAAATTTTTGCAGGAATTGCAAAACCAATCCCCAGCGAACCGCCAGATTGCGAGAAGATTGCAGTATTCACACCAATCAGATTTCCTGCGACATCAATTAATGCACCGCCTGAATTGCCCGGATTAATCGCCGCATCGGTCTGAATAAAGTCTTCATAGGTATTGATGCCTAAATCTGAACGGCCTGTAGCAGAAATAATGCCCTGCGTTACAGTTTGCCCAACTCCAAACGGGTTGCCAATAGCCAGGACTACATCTCCAACTTCATTGCCGCTCAGTTTGAAAGGCAGCACTGGAAGCTGATCCATTTCAATTTTAATCACCGCAATATCAGTATCAGGATCTGTTCCTACAACCTTTGCCTCGGCGCGGCGCCCATCATTTAAAGCCACAATAATTTGGTCAGCCTGAGCAACCACATGGTTGTTGGTTAGAATATAGCCATCAGATCGAACAATCACCCCAGAACCCAAGCTGTTTTCATTCGGTTCTTGTTTAAGCTGATCCGGAATTTGATTGCCGAAAAATTCACGGAATGCTGGATCATTTAATAAAGGATGATCTAATTGTTTGACTTTCTGTGTTGTAAAAATATTGACCACAGCAGGCGCTGCGACTTTAACTGCTGCATTGTAAGAGACTACGCCGCCTGTACGGGATGTATTGACTAAAGGTTCAATTTTTTCTGCAGGTAATTTCACCCCATCAGGCGTTACAGGCGCTTTAGGCTTCTGCAGCTGCTGCCAGCCCAAAAAGCCCAAAATTACGATAATCAGCAGCACCCAGGGTAACCATGTAAAGCTCCGGCGCACGTTTATATCCTCTAAAAATTTTTAATTGTTGATGGTTCAGTTATTTAAGTCATATTGTAATGTAATTTTTCATACAGGCTTTAAAAAAAACACGGAGTTTTGTGCTGCTTTAGTTACAATTAAATGCATGTTTAAATAATAGAAATTGATTTGGAAATGGCAGAAGGCTGATGGCTCAATTAAACGACATTATTCAGTGGTGCAATCAGACATTAAAGTCCCACGAATTTAAAGACTATGCGCCAAACGGCCTGCAGATCGAAGGAAAGTCTGAAGTCAACAAAATCCTCTGCGCCGTCACGGCATCACAGGGGGCAATTGACGCGTCCATTGCGCAAGGCGCTGACCTGCTGCTGGTGCATCATGGCTATTTTTGGAAAGGCGAAGCCTATCCCATTACTGGCATGCGCGGCAAACGCATCAAAACTTTAATTCAAAATGACATTTCACTTGTTGGCTACCATTTGCCTTTAGACAGCCACCCCACTTTGGGCAACAATGCAGCTATTGCAGATTTACTGCAATTAGAGCGTATTGAAGCTTTAGATCCAAGTGAACACAACCCTATTGGCAACATCGGCTTTTTAAAACAGCCGATGTCACCGCAGGAATTCAAAGCTTTTATATCAGAGCAATTGCATTTTGATGCTATTCATTTGCCGGCAGATAAGGCATCCGTGCAGAAAATCGGGTATTGCACTGGCGGCGCACAGGACTTTATTGGCAAAGCGGCTGAGCAGAATTGCGATGCCTATATTTCTGGGGAAGTCAGTGAGCGGACTTTCTACGAAGCCAAAGAATTGAATGTGCATTATTACGCTTGCGGCCATCATGCTACAGAACGCTATGGCGTACAGCGCCTGGCAAAAGCTATTTCAGAACAGTTCAATATTGAGTATAGTTATTTCGAATTAAACAATCCGATTTAATTTAGTTGAAGCCTGCTTTTGGCATTTTTCTTTATACGTATAAATTCGGGCTTTATTCTGTATTCTTATTTATAAGCAATGCGCAATTCTGTCTAAGAATCTATTACAATAAGGGCACTTAATGTCAAAACCCAGCAAAATGCAAGGAATTGAAAACATGACAACGATTACTTTACCAGCGCTACCTTACGGTTACGAAGATCTTGCTCCGCACATCAGCAAAGAAACTTTAGAATACCACCACGACAAACACCACAACACTTATGTGGTTAACCTGAACAACCTAATCAAAGGTACTGACCTTGAAGGTAAAACTTTAGAAGAAATCATCACAGCAGTTGCTGGCGATGCTTCTAAAGCAGGCGTATTCAACAATGCTGCGCAAGTTTGGAACCACACGTTCTACTGGAACTGTATGGCTAAAAACGGCGGCGGTAAAGCAACTGGCGCTTTAGCTGCTAAAATCGACGAAGCTTTCGGTTCTTACGAAAAATTCGCTGAAGAATTTGCTGCTGCTGCAACGACTCAGTTCGGTTCAGGCTGGGCTTGGTTAGTTGCTGACGAAGTAAATGGCAACTTGTCTATCCTTAAAACTTCAAATGCTGACACTCCGCTTGCTCACGGTAAAGTTGCTGTGTTGACAATCGACGTTTGGGAACACGCTTACTACATCGATTTCCGTAATGCACGTCCTAAGTACATCTCCACTTTCCTTGAAAGCCTAGTAAACTGGGATTACGCAAACGCTAAATATGCAGGTCAAGCTGCTGGCGTTGAAAAATAAGATTAGCTTTAATTTTTTTTTTTGCAAAAAATCACCCGTTTAGGGTGATTTTTTATGGGTTAAGTAAAACTAAAAAAAATTGTGAAACATTGTCTATTTATTGACAATGGAACATGATAAACCTATTAAAAATTCCAGATCCGCAGGTTCTGGGTTTTCATGATAAAAATAAAATATTGAAATTAATTAATAAATTTTATATAACAGATCTCTTTCATAAATCAAAAAACGATCTTCTTTTTGGTTAATA
>NZ_JAPEQW010000041.1:0-13801 GCF_026168575.1 Acinetobacter entericus | reverse complement strand
CATTTTTACTTTGGAGAAACCGGACATTTCTACTTTGGGCTTACATTTTAGATTCGTATAAGGTGTATTATGTTAATTTTAGAAATTCTATATAAATATAGAATTTTTAAAACTTAAATTCTGGCATGTGTCCCATACTTATCAATCATGATCGAACTGGCTTCATTTAGACCACGTACTGTGACATTCGCACCATTCTTTTGAAATTTATTTACAACAGAATCAAGCATGGCGACTGATGTTACATCCCAAATGTGAGAATGGGTCAAATCAATAATCACCTCCTTTACATCCTCTTTAAAGTCAAAACCTTGCATGAATTTTTCAGAAGAACTAAAGAAGATCTGACCTCTCAACTCATATAAACGGGCCATTCCTTCAAAAGATGCTGTCACCTGGATATCATTTTCAAGTTTATTCGCCAGGAACAAGGCTGAAAGTAATACGCCTGTTAACACACCCAAAGCCAGGTTATGCGTAGCAACAACTACAATCACCGTCGCAATCATGACGATATTACTGCTCTTAGGATTATCTTTTAACTGAGTGACAGAACTCCATTCAAAGGTACTGATAGAGACCATTATCATTACCGCTACCAATGCAGCCATTGGAATCACTTTGAGCCAGTCGCTGATAAATACAACCAGAATAAGAAGAAAAATGCCCGCAGAGAATGTTGATAAGCGTGTAAGGCCACCTGATTTTACGTTAATCATAGATTGACCAATCATTGCACAACCGGCCATGCCACCCATAAAGCCAGAAGCAATATTCGCAATCCCTTGTCCCTTACATTCCTGATATTTATCACTTGGCGTATCAGTCATTTCATCCACGATAGTTGCTGTCATCATCGATTCAAGTAAACCTACAGCCGCCAGTGCGACTGAATAAGGCAAAATAATCATCAATGTTTCAATATTCAAAGGAATATCTGGAATCAAGAACATTGGAAGTGTGTCAGGTAAAGACCCCATATCGCCCACGGTCCGTACATCAATTCCTAAAGCGATTGCCAATAATGTGATTGCAATGATGCAGACTAGTGGAGAAGGGAGTAATTTTCCTAATTTGGGAACCAGAGGGAATAGATAAATAATTGCTAAACCTAAAGCAACAAAAGCATATACATGCCAGGTCACATTAATCAGTTCAGGCAATTGAGCCATGAAAATTAAGATCGCTAACGCATTTACGAATCCAATAACCACAGATTTAGATACAAACCGCATTAACTTGGCGAGCTTTAAATAGCCTGCCAATATTTGAATCACGCCTGTCAAAATTGTTGCTGCCAGCAGATATTCAAGCCCATGCTCTTTGACCAATGTGACCATAAGCAGCGCCATTGCACCAGTGGCTGCTGAAATCATGGCAGGACGACCACCTACGAAAGAAATCACGACGGCAATACAGAAGGATGCGTATAGACCAACTTTAGGATCTACACCTGCAATAATTGAAAATGCGATGGCTTCAGGGATGAGTGCAAGACCGACGACTAATCCGGCAAGTACATCCCCACGGATGTTAGAGAACCACTGTTCTCGGACATTAGATAACATAAACATAGCCTGTTTTTTAATTTTTCAGATAGGCTAGTGATGTGATATATACAACACACAAACGACTACACCACATCACTAGACAGTGATGAGTTATTTACAGATTTAAGACGATAAATAAACTTAAGGTGGCGTAAGTGTCATAAGATGAAAGAACGTTTTAGAGTAAAAAAATCAGGACAAGAGTAACAGCTAGGTACTTTTTTATAAAGCCTGGATGTTATATCCAAGCTTTGTTTAATCGGTATTTTATGAAGCTTTTGGCTCCCCAAGTAATTGACCTATTTCCAAACGTGTATAGCCACGTTCTTTAAAAATCAAAACAATAGCCTGTTTATAATCTTCAGAAGTAGAAGTCTTATACTTAGTTATCAGTTGATTTTCAGAATTCAGCTCAAGATCATTTTTGATGGTCAATACTTCGCTAGAGATCTTGTTAAAGATATTTAGGTTAAACATACAGGCACTCGTCATCCGTATTATAGCGGCCCGACTATAACGAATACCTGTCTTAGCTACGCTAGACACCCTTGGCCGCAAGGATTACAAATTAAGAAAAATTTTGCAAGTTTCTGCCTATTGAAAGAATAAATAATATCCCCCAAATGCTATCTATTTAACATAATGGCGGTTATATGAAATGCAACTAAATTTAGTTGCATTTTTTAATTTCAAGGGACTATACTTAGTCGTAACTGAGTAGGGCTAAAATATGGGTAAAACGGAAAAGTTATTGGAAAAATTTGGAAATTCAAAAAATACGTTTCCATATAAAGATTTAGTCGTTTTACTGAGCCAGCTCGGCTATGAAAAATTTGAAATGGCAGGCTCTCGTGTTCGGTTTTTTAATGAAAAAACTGAACATATGATTTTACTGCATAGACCACACCCTGAAAATGAAATCAAAGGTGGGGCATTGAAAGCTGTAAAACAGGCACTCAAGCAGGAGGGATTTTTATGAGCTATTTAAAGTACAAAGGTTATCTCGGAACAATTGAGCCTGATCTTGAAACAGGTGAGTTATTTGGAAAACTTGCTTTTATTCGTGATCTTATTACCTATGAAGCGGAAACTTTAAAAGCCCTTGAGAAAGCTTTTCAGGAATCTGTAGACGGCTATTTAGAATCATGTGCTGAACTAGGAAAATCTCCTGATCAACCATTCAAAGGCACTTTTAATGTCCGTATTAGCCCTGAATTGCACCGTAAGGCGGTTTTAGCATCAAGTAATTCTCTAAATGCCTTTGTCAGTGAGGCGATTCAAGAAAAGTTAATGCGTTTAGGTGCGTAATTTATTGAAGCCTAGGCTACTACCTAAAAATTGAAAAACTCAGCAAAAATGGGAGCTTAAAGCTCCCATTTTTTTAGTTTCGTGTAAGGTGTATTATGTCAATTTTAGAAGAAATTAAGAATTATCCAATTGAAATTAAAAAAAATATATATTTATAATTAAATGAGCATCCAAGTTAAGAACTAAAATGATAAGAGACGATTTAAAAAAATATCCTAAAGCGATATGGGTACATTTTTACAAAAACCGTATAAGTTTGATGGCAGAGAATGGCATAGCCAAAGCAACTGAAATTCCTAAATCACCTTATGATCACCCAAGAATGATTTTGGCAGATTTTGAAAGCGCTACAACAACATTAAAAGCTTTAATGAGACACCATTCTAACGGTTTATCTTTTTTCAAGTTTACAGCTCCTATTACGATTGTCCAAATAATGGAGCCGATACAAGGTAGTTTAACTAAGATTGAAATACGAGCTTTTAAGGAGTTATTTTTTAATGCTGGTGCAAGAGAAGTAAAGCTATATGACCTTGATGGAAATTCTATTGAAGAATAATTTTATAAGCCCTATTTAACATAATGGCGGTTAAGCCCCTTTTAGAGGCACTGTTGCAAATAGAAATTTGAGTCGATGAANTGGAAATTCTATTGAAGAATAATTTTATAAGCCCTATTTAACATAATGGCGGTTAAGCCCCTTTTAGAGGCACTGTTGCAAATAGAAATTTGAGTCGATGAAGTTCCCTTTAAAAAGTGCTTAGAGACCGAAAACCCTGTTGATTAGACACACTTCACCCAGAGGCTGACCATAATAAAATGATGAAGCTTGTCCTTTACGCAGTGCACGCATGACTTCAATACCTTTAATTGTGGCATAAGCCGTTTTCATAGATTTGAATCCTAACGTGGCCCTGATGATCCGCTTTAACTTACCATGATCACATTCGATCACGTTATTTTTGTACTTAACCTGCCTGTGCTCAAGGTCTGGTGGACATTTTCCTTCCTGTTTTAACCGTAATAAAGCACCTCCATATGTGGGTGCTTTATCCGTATTGATCACTTGTGGAATTTGCCACTTCTTCACATTATTTAAAATTTTTCCAAGAAAACAATATGCTGATTTGGTATTACGTCTAGAAGAAAGATAAAAATCAGGTGGTGTTTCAAAAAGTATGCTGAAAAAAAGCAGGTTGGATTTTGATAAAATAGAGAAATGCGAATAACTCTAGAAATCAAGTGTCCAGCCTGCCTAAGTGACAGTATAAAGAAAAATGGCACAAAAGTAGATGGTAAGCAAAATTACCAATGTAAAATATGCAGACGTCAATTTATTGGTGATCATGCTCTCAGTTATCAAGGCTGTCACTCAGGTATCAAAACCAAAATATTACACCTCATGGTGCGAGGCAGTGGTGTCAGGGATATAGCAGAAATTGAAAGAGTAAGTATCGGTAAAGTTCTACGGACACTTAGCCAATCAAAATATCAACTTCGAGCACAGCAAAGTCATTATGAAACCCTTGAAGTAGATGAGTTTTGGACTTTTGTTGGTCATAAGCAAAATAAACAATGGCTAATTTATGCCTATCATCGAGAAACAGGTGAAATTGTTGCTTATGTATGGGGTAACCGAGATTTAGCCACTGCAAAACGACTTAAATTAAAATTGAAGCAGTTAGGTGTAAGCTATACATGTATATCAAGTGACCATTGGGATAGCTTTGTTACGACCTTTAAAGAATGCAAACAGTTGATTGGTAAATTTTTCACTGTGGGTATAGAAGGCAATAATTGTCGATTACGGCATCGAATCAGGCGAGGCTTTAGGAGAAGCTGCAACTTCTCCAAAAAGCTTGAAAATCATTTCAAAGCCTTTGATTTAGTGTTCTTTTATATCAATAATGGATTCGTTTAATGCCAGCATACTTTTTGAAACACCACCTGGCCCTTTAACGCAGATGAAACTTTGTGGCTGAGTATATTCTTGAATTGATTTAAGCAAACTCATTGCTTATCGAGATAAGGGGGGATATGGTTTTCTTTTTCCGCCTTCATCTGCTCTTTAGAAATAACCGAGATATTATGCTTAAGTGGAAATTACCCTTTAGATCCTGAAAAAATTGGATTTCCAAACTTAATTAGATCTTAAGAACTTAAATTTATCCTGAGAGAAAATATTTTTGAGGGTAGATCAGTGAGTCAACAAGTGGGTGTATTACGAAATAATAAAATATTTCTCAGTATTTGCACATTGGCCTTGGTGATTTTAGGAATTTGGTGGGGCAGCAGTTTACTACTAAATAAAAATAAAACGGAAAAATCAAAGACACAAAATGTAGTCGCCAATGAAACAGAAACAATAGATGTGTCTGGTAATCAGATTTTAATTTCGCCCACACAGATTCAACAAGCAGGTATTCAATTACAAACTTTAGGACAAGCGACAAGAGATGTACAATTCGCACTGACTTTGCAGGGGCAAGCGCAGTGGTCACCTCAAAGTAAAGTGGTTTTAACCAGTCCTGTAGCGGGGATAGTGCAACAGGTACTAGTGCAACCTTTAGCAGAAGTGGGTTTACACAGTCCTGTACTGGCCATTCATAGCCCTGATTTAATTCAGATTCAAAATGAAATTTTACAAATTCGTGCACAACTGCAATTGGCCAGCCAAAATTTGGCACGTGAACGCAGTTTATATGCTGAAGGGATTATTGCTGAAAAACGTGTACAGGAAGCCCAGAATGTAGTGCAACGACTGAATATTGATTTGAGTGCCAAGCAACGCATGTTGCAGTTTATGGGAGGAAGTAGCAGTCAGGGACTGAATTCCGTAGTGTATGTCAAAAGTCCAGCCAGAGGCAGTGTAGAAAGTTTACAGGTATCTGCAGGTCAGTATGTAGAAACCGGTGCAGTACTGGGCCAGTTGGTGAATAGTGATCTACCTTTGCAATTAATGCTGCAAGCCCCTTTAGCGGATAGCAAATATATCCAGATTGGCGATTTGGTCAAAGTTGAGGGGTGTGAAATTACCGGGCAGGTACAACAAATTGCACCAGCACTTTCAGGCAATACGCAATCTCAAAATGTTCTAGTCCAAATGCAGGCCAAGGATAACTGTTTAAAAGTACAACAGTTTGTTAAAGCGAATATTCAAAGCCATAACCCGACAACAAAAACCGCATGGGTAATACCGAGTGCTGCCTTAACTTTAAAAGATAACAAGCACTTCATTTTTATCAAGAATCAAAATGGTTTCGTGGCAACGCCTGTGGAACTGGTGGGGGCGAACCAGCAGCAAAGTCATGTGATTGGAAATGCATTAAAACCTGGAATTCAAGTTGCTGTGCGGGGTGTCGAACGTCTAAAAGCCGTTTGGTCAGGTTTCGGTGCAGAGCAGGCACCACCTGCCAGCAGTAGCACTGCGGTGAATTGAGGTTAGGCACATGTTAAAACGTATTATTGCATTTTCACTGAGTCAACGAATCCTAATGCTGTTATTGGGTATGGCAATCAGTGTTGCGGGTTATTTGGCATTTACCAAATTGCCGATTGATGCCTTTCCCGATGTATCAAGCACACAGGTTCAAATTGTGATGAAATCTCCTGGCATGACGCCAGAAGAGGTGGAAAGCCGTATTGTGGTACCGATAGAACAGGAAATGTTGGGAATCCCTCATCAAACTGTACTACGTTCACAATCTAAATATGCTATTGCAATCATTACCCTGGATTTTGCAGAAGGGACAGATCCTTATTGGGCCCGACAACAGGTCAATGAGCGTTTGACTGGAGTCATGTCAGCTTTGCCTGGCAATGCCTCTGGCGGGATTGCGCCTATGACGACGCCATTAGGTGAATCTTTTATGTTCACTTTACATGGTCCTATGAGTGATATGGAAAAACGAACCTTGCTCGATCGGGTCGTCCGTCCACAGCTCAGAAAAATTGAAGGGGTAGCGGATGTCAATGTCCTGGGTGGTTTGGCACGTACCTTTGAAGTGACACCTAACCTGGATGCTCTGGCATCGAGAGGTCTATCTCTTGATCAGTTAAAACAAGCAATTGAATTAAATAATGCAAGTGACGGTGCAGGGCGTCTGAATGAAAATGGAGAATCATTACTGATTCGTAGCGATAGTCGTGTCACCAATTTACAAGAGCTGGGTGAGATTATTGTTTCCAATCATCAGGGGACGCTGGTGCAAGTGAAGGATGTCGCCGATGTTCATACCGGTGCCCTTACCCGTTACGGAGCGGTAACCGAAAATGGTCAGGGTGAAGCTGTTGAAGGGATTGTCCTCACCTTAAAAGGCGCCAATGCACGTCAGGTTGTGCAAAGTGTGCGTGAACATTTGCATGACATTGAGAAAAACTTACCCCCGGGCGTTACGATCAAGCCTTTTTATGACCGTGGTGAACTGGTGAATCGTGCCATTCATACCGTGAGTAAAACCTTGGTCGAGGCGATTGTATTGGTCCTGATTTTATTGCTGTTGTTTTTAGGCAATTTAAGAGCCGCTTTGGTGGTTGCCGCGATTTTACCTTTATCTGCGTTGAGTACTTTCTTAATGATGCGTCAGTTTGGATTAAGTGCCAACCTGATGTCATTGGGTGGTTTAACCATTGCCATTGGTTTGCTGGTCGATGCGGCGGTTGTGGTGGTTGAAAATATCGAAATGCAACTGGCAGATGCACACGAGTCCAAACACCGTTCGTTTTTACCCCCGCTGAATGTCATTTATCGCGCAGTTTGTGAGGTGGCGGTGCCGGTGACTGCAGGAATGATCATTATTATGCTGGTCTTCATTCCGTTAATGACGTTGCAAGGTCTGGAAGGGAAGCTTTTCTCTCCAGTGGCACTGACCATTGTCTTTGCATTGTCGAGCTCACTGATTTTTTCATTAACGATTATTCCGGTGCTGTGTTCCTATTTTTTAAAATCTCAAGCACATCACACGCCGTATATTGTTGCTAAGCTGGAACAGGCATATAGCAAGGTGTTAAATGCAAGTTTGGTCCATCCGAAACGTGTTTATGCTTTGGCCGGAGGTGCTTTGGTGGTTGCTGCACTCATTTTTCCACTCATTGGTAAGTCCTTTATGCCAACCATGGATGAAGGTGACACCATATTGCAGCTGGAAAAAATGCCATCGATCAGCCTGCAAAATTCGATTGCACTTGATCTGGACATTCAAAGAAGAATTCTAAAACAAGTTCCAGAAGTGGCCCGCATTGTGGCAAGAACCGGTTCGGATGAACTGGGCCTTGACCCTATGGGCTTAAATGAAACCGATAGCTTTGTCATTTTGAAACCGCAAGATCAGTGGCAGGGACAAAGTAAGGAGCAGATTTTAGCCAAAATTCGCCATGTATTGGCCGATGTTCCTGGGGTCAATCTCACCTTTAGTCAGCCGATTGAAATGCGGACTTCAGAAATGTTATCGGGTGTACGTGGAGATTTGGCCGTCAAAATTTTTGGTACCGATTTAGATCAGCTGAATCAGCTGTCTAAGCAAATCTCTACCGTTCTACAAGGGATCAAAGGCAGTGAAGATGTCATGACTTTGGAAAATTCTGGGGTGCAATATCAGGAATTACGTATTCGTCGTGATATGGCTGTCCGCAATCAGTTAGATAGTCAGAGCATACAGGCACAACTCAAAATGCTCATTGAAGGGCAGCAGATTAGTTCGATTATTGAACAGGGGCGACCAGTTCCATTGATGATGAAAGGTGATCCACGTCTGGGACAATCCAGTTTTGCCCTCGCGAACATGAATTTACCTGTTGCAAACTCAGCGGCTGTACCGTTGTCCTCTTTAGCAGAAATGGTCAAGACTGAAGGCGTCGTCAAAATTGACAGGGAAAATGCTTCAAGAATGTCCGTTGTCCGTGCCAATGTGCGTGACCGGGATCTGGTTGGTTTTGTCGAGGAAGCAAAACAGCAGGTTGCCCAGAAAGTTAAATTACCGGCCGGCTATTCATTGAAATGGGGTGGACAGTTTGAAAATCAACAACGTGCAGCAGCGCGTCTGATGCTGGTTGTCCCTGCAGCGTTGACCATGATTTTCTTCCTGCTCTTTACAACTTTAGGGTCTGTTCGTCAGGCAGTACTGGTTTTTGTGAATATTCCCTTTGCTTTAATTGGGGGAGTCGTAGCCTTAGCCATTACCGGTGAATATTTATCGGTACCTGCTTCTGTTGGGTTTATTGCATTAATGGGGATTGCCGTACTGAATGGTTTGGTGATGATCGGTTATTTTAACCAGCTCATTTCACGCGGCGTTGCAATTGAAGAGGTGGTTCGTGAGGGGGCGATGCGACGTTTACGTCCAGTAATGATGACTGCAAGTATCGCGGCTTTGGGTTTAATTCCCTTGCTCTTTACCACTGGGCCAGGTGCTGAAATTCAGCGTCCATTGGCGATCGTGGTGATTGGGGGATTAATTTCCTGCACCTTACTGACGCTGATTTTACTTCCTAACTTGTTCAAACAATTTGGTTTAGTGCGAGATACTCATGTCTGAAATGTGCCAACTCTCTATCAACATCTCCAGTGATATTGCGGAAGAATTAATGAGCCATTTATGGCTTATTCCCGAGATTGTGACAGGATGTACCTGTATCCCGGCACAAGGTTTCGGCAGCCGCCAACATTATCGCAACATTCAAGAAAAAATTCGGGGTGCAACTGAGCGTAATTTGATTCTGTTGATTTTACCCCTCGCAACTGTACCTTTAGTTTTAGCCCATATCCAAAAGAAATTTAAATCAAGTGACTGTTTCTATTGGGTATTACCAACCATAACATCGGGTTATGCTGGTCAAGGAGAAGTGAACGAATGAAACCAGAGATAGCGACTCAACCCCGTTTGCTGGGTAAAGCCTTACGTTTACTGGGCTTGGGCTGTTGTGTGATGATGACTTCTGTCGTATCCGCGGAACCCGCTTTGGATCAAGTCTTGCCGCAACTCGATGCGGTCAAACAGAGCTTGTTACAGCATCCAACTGTTCGATCGGCAGTTTCGGACCAGGACTATGCCAATTTTGCAGGACAGGGGCTAAAACTGGGCCATCCCTGGACCGTGCGTGCAGGCATGCAGCTTCGTAACAGCAACGCCCAGGATGGTCAAACAAAGTCCAATAGTTATGAGCCGAGCTTTGGTATTGAAAAGCAGATTCGTTTGCCTGGCAAATACGAGCTGGATCAGGATTTGGCGCAACGAGGGATGAGTATTGCGGAATTAAAATATGAAGATGCCAAACATGAAGTTGCCAAAAATTTGCTAAATCAGTGGTTTGCATATATGCGCAGTGCTTTGCAATTGACGCGTTTAGAGGAACAGCAAGCAAGAATACAGCACTATATGCAAATGACCCAGCAGCGTATTCGTGCTGGAGATGCCCCACGACTGGAACTGATGCTACTTAGCAATGAATCGCGGCAAATCGAAGAGCAATATATGCAGGCTAAAACAGCTTACTATCAAGCACAGCAGTTATTGTCACGTGATTATCAGGGAAATATTCCAGAACACTGGAGCAGTGATGTCATCAAAATTCGACCACTCGAATATACACAGACTGAATGGATACAGCAGGTTTTGTCTGCCAACCATGAGCTTGAGCTGGTTAAAACACAGGCAGCACAGCAAGATGCATTAGTCAAAAGAGAGCAACTCAATCGGGTACCTAATCCTACGGTCGGAGTGGGCTATAGTCGTGAACAGTCTGGCGTTGAAAACTTGATGAGTGTGAGCGTTTCAATTCCACTCGCCAGTCGGCAAGTGCGTATAGCTTCTGGTATGGCCATGGCGGAAGCTCAAAAGGCCAATTTTGAGATCGGACGAGTAGAAAACCGTTTGCGTCAGGAAACGCAATACTGGTTTACGCAGATGGAGTCGGCAACTGTACGGAGTGAGCAGGCTCAACAGAATTTGGCACAGTTACAGCAACAACATGGATTGATGCAAAAAGCATATAAGCTTGGTGAATTGAGTTTAAATGAACTGTTACTTCATTCACAGCAACTGGTTGATGCGCGCGGTCGAATTGATCAAGCCAAAATTGATTATGCAGAAAGCTTGAGTTTACTATTGCTGAATTCGCATCAGTTATGGCCTTTACATGAGGATCATCAGGCAGAGTAAAATAGTAGAGTGCTGATATATCAATGCCTTGTATGATCATTATTCGGTTGGTGTTCTGTCTTTCTTGGGCCAGAGTACCTGCCGCTTTCACAGAAATAAATATAGGCTTATAAGTAGCAGAATGAGAAGGTAGCTCAGACGTGAGAATATTGTTAGTTGAAGACGATGCCTTACTGGCTAAGGCGACAGCACGGGGCTTAGATCATGCAAATTTTGTGGTCGATATCGCCACCACAGCAGAGCAAGCCTATCATTTTTTGGCGAGTTATGATTATCAGTTTATTTTGCTTGATTTAGGTTTGCCAGACCGGAATGGATTGGAAGTTTTAAAGTCACTGCGCCGTAAAAAGAATAAAGTAGGCGTTATTATTCTGACTGCTCAGGATAAAATTCAGGAGCGTATTTCAGGTTTGGATGCAGGAGCAGATGATTTTGTAGTTAAGCCATATGATTTGTATGAAGTCATTGCACGGATTCAAGCGGTATTGCGCCGTATTTCAGGTGAAGTGAGTGATTTGATTCAGATTGGCAATATTGCAGTTAATAAAGCGACCAAACAGGTACTGAGAGATCAAACTGAAGTTGAATTAACTCAGAAAGAATTTCACTTGCTGGAACTCTTTATCCTTAACCGTGGCCGGATTATTTCACGGGAGAGCATAGAAAACTCATTTTATGCCTATGATGCGGATGTAAGCAGTAATGTGATCCAGGTCTATATTCATAATTTACGGCGCAAGCTTGGGAAAAACATTGTCCGTACAGTGCAGGGTTTTGGCTATATTATGGATGAAAATTATTAATGGCCAATTTCATTCGCAGTTATTCACTGACCAGACGTCTATCATTTATTTTAATGGTCATCACCGCCAGTGTGTGGGTGGGTAGTTTAGGTTGTATTTACTGGGGAATGCAGCGTACCGCGAATAATATTTTTGATAAATCACTGGCTGAAACAGCCCATGCTTTACTTTCGACTACTTCAAGTTCACTGGCGGGGCGAATCCCGGATCATACGGTCATCGAGAAAGCTCAAGGGGAGCATTATAATCAGATTATATTCCAGATCTGGCATCGTAATGGCAAGTTGATTTATCGTTCGGTTGGCATTGGCACACATCCGTTTGTCCAGCAAGCCAACTTTGGCTGGATTCAGATTCGTAATAAAACCTATCGCAGTTATTCGGTTTGGGACAGCACCCACACTATACAAGTACAAATTGCACAGGTTTGGACGATCCGTCAGGATATTCAGAGAGATATGTTGTTATTTTTAATAGGGATTTCAGCATTTTTTTTACCATTACTGTCCTGGCTGATTTTACAGATCATACGCAGCCATCTTTCTACTGTGTTCAGCATCAGTCAAAACTTGGAAAAGCAGTCGATTGAGCATTTAAAACCTATTAATCTTGTCGTACCCAAAGAAATCGAACCTTTGGTGAATTCATTAAATACATTATTGAGTGAAATTGCAGAAAGTTTGCAACGTGAAAAACGTTTCACCTCAAATGCAGCTCATGAGTTACGTACACCTCTAGCTGCGATCCGCCTGCATGCACAAGTTTTGCAGAGCGCACGTTCTACCGAGGAGGCGCGAGAAGCAACTGAGGACATCATGATTGGCATTGATAAAACCTCGCGAATGATTACGCAGTTACTAACCTTGGCACGGATTGAACCCGATGCTCATCAAGCTCAAGGCTCGGTTGATCTCGTTAATGTGATTCAAAGTACCCTTGCGATGATGGATTTTCAGCTTCGTCAGGCAAAGATTGAATTACAGTTACAACTGGAGTCGGCCCTGGTCATGGCACAAATGGATCAATTGGAAATTATGCTCCGTAATCTTTTAGAGAATGCCATCATCTATCGTAGTTATGAACGCCCGTGTGTCATAAAAATCAGTTGTGGCTGTGTTAAAAATTATAGCTTTGTGCAGATTGAGGATAATGGAATTGGTTTGGATGAAGCACAAATACCGCTGATTTTCCAAAGATTCTATAGGGTGAATCAGAACAGTGTCATTATTGGTAGTGGTCTCGGCTTATCGATTGTTAAGCAAATTGTCGATTTATATCACGGAAAAGTTGAGTTACGTCGGACAAATGCTATTGGTGGTCTTATGGTTAGGATTGAATTTAACCAGCAGAACTAAATAATGACGCTATTTAATGGGCTGAGAACTAGTTTTCAAAATTGAAGATTGGGGTGCCATAACTACTTATGGCTATATAGCGACAGAGGTAAAAAAGCCTACTGTCCTACACTCATATATTGCAGCATAAGTCTGATAAAAGCAGTAATATAACTTATGCCACTTAAAGTGAGGGTGATATTAGAGTCTGTAACTCATTTTGTGTAAGTCCGATTTTTTATAAATGATCATTTAATCAACCATCGAAATGAATAGTAAATCAATTCATTGCTTAAAGTCATGAGTAGTAATGCCACATAAGATTGGCAATGTCTATTTCTTAGCAGGATTTAATGTTGCGAAGTAAATTACTTCTTTCTTCATAGAATCATCGGAAGAAAAGATTTTTCTTTTCTTGATTGACGGATCACACTATTCAATGACTCATTTGTATAAATTGTATGATGTACTTTAGCAGGATAGCTAATGTCTCCTCTGATACAATGGTTGTCCCTGAAGGTAGTATATGTCAACAAATTCACCAATCTTTACATAATGTAAAAGTCTTTTGGAAGCAGAATAAGGGTTCATCAGATACTTAAAATGGCACTGTTGCAAATAACCACGAATGGTAAGCTGAAGACTGTTTT
>NZ_JAPEQW010000040.1:0-14625 GCF_026168575.1 Acinetobacter entericus | reverse complement strand
GGTTTACCCCCTCCGTGAGTTCGAATCTCACCGCTTCCGCCAAATATCTAAATAAGCCCTTGTTTTTACAAGGGCTTATTTTTTGTCTGTAGTTTTACCCCTCAACTTACCCCTCATCAAATTTTGGATTGGATTGATTTCTTTTGGTGGTATTTGGAAGATTAAGGAATATAGTTTAATAAGCTGTATTTAAATCTAACTATATTCTTATTCAAACATTTCTTAATTATAAATATTTTCACTTCCCATTTACTTAGCTTGCTTGACGCTCTACAGCGTGCAGATTATCCTTAATCTGCTGACCTACATCGTCAGCGGGTTTTAGCAGACCCATTAACAAAGACAATATGTGAAATCTCATTTTGCATGTTGTGGACCCGTTCGTCCCCCTTTCTTTGCGGTAGGGCGGAGGGGGGACGCGCTTGCGCGTGCTGGTTTCTTTGTTACCAGTCTGCTAACCCTCCTTCGTTCTGCCACCATCATATTAGCAGTGATTTGGCAGGATTCTTTTAAAACAAAGGAGTACGCCATGCGCTTACATCAAGACCGTCTTTTATATTTCTCTTTTTACATGTTTGTGCCGTTGGATGATTAGACCTGATGCTGTGCAGTCAATGCATAGCTGTGTCGATGACTTTCTAAGAATAAAACTTTTTTAAGTACATATTACCGATATGAAGATGAATCTCTCATGCTGTTTTGAGGGGCATAGATTTGTGTGCTTTATCGTCTATAACACTTCAAAAAAACATAGATATTCATTCCAACATTTATGACATGGGGAACACTGTGTCTGATTAAGACCAAGACCAGTGATGCCTATAAAAAAGAGAAAATGATGATGTTTAAAACCTTCCTAAAAACGACCCTGATTTCATCACTACTTGCAGGCGCATCATTGGCGCAGGCAGGCTGGTTTGCACAAGCCAGTGAATCCCACCTTGTTCAAGCACGTCATACAGGCGGTGGGGTTTATCAATGTCTTTATAAAACCAATCCTGGCAACCGTGGTTGGCGTAATTTCACGGTGAACTTTCAAGGTGGTTGTCCACGTTTTGTTCACTTTAATGCGCAGAATGGTCAAGTCACTGTGCCCAACTAAATGAGGGGAACATTCAAATGACCCAAAAAACCATCTTGGGCTTGGCGGCAATCTTAGCCCTGACCTTGATCAGCATCGCAGGCTTCTATTTCTTTAGCCCCAAACATGCAACTGAAAAAACGGTTCAAGCTAACACTTCTGAGGTCAGCTCTGCACAACCTTTAGAATCTGCCAGTTCAGAAGCAGTATCCACTGAGATTGCAGCAGCGGAAGTGGATGGGATTGATGTCAAAGAATTGACCACGGGAAGCAAAAGTCTGAGTCCAGCAGACCATGAACCTGAATTGCTGAGTTTTGAGTTTGATCAAAACCTTAAGGCGGCGGATAACTTACTGTCGATGCTGCCTTATGATGAACTGCCTGAATTTGAGCAGGACAATATAGACAAGTATCAACGCTATATCTTTGCCAAAGCCGCAAAAGATAAAGGCAAATCAGTGCAAGACTTTAGCTTGCAAGAACATGGCGCACTGGAGTCGGAGCAAGCGGGTAATCGCTACTACGTCTATAAATTTGATAACGGCACAGACTGTGAAATCCATTTGGCTAGCATTGATTTAAATACAGGCGATTATGGCGTGAGCTATAACTACTGCTAAGGATGAACTTGATGAAGCAACTTTTAAAACCCTTACTCCTCGCAGTGACTACAACGACAGGCATCATGTTGAGTGGCTGTAATGCAGGTCTTGATCCAAACACGTTTACGGTAGAACTCGATGTAATTGATACCAGTAATTGGTATGCCCAAAATCAATCCGCTACGGTATTGACCATCCGTTCCAATATTGCAGAGCCTCTCGATGTCAGCAATGTTTCTGTCAATCATGGACAATGTCGTTATGAAGGCTATCGTCGATCATTGGAATATCCGCAGCATTTTAAGATGGGGCAACGTTTAAGACTGAAATTAACAGACTGTAGCTACAGTAATGTGGTGCAGGTTGATGTCGAAACAGATAAAGGTACTGCAAGCTATAGCTTTCAATAGCGACTCTCCTCGACAAAGCAAAATTAAATCAAACCGTGTCCTCAATGGGCACGGTTTTTTTATGCCCTTCATTCAGCGCTTTGCACTGAATTCATTTCGCAAGGAATCCTCATGTCTTTTATTCGATGTCCCTACTGTCAGTCTACCCAGGTCAGACAAACCGATTCAGGCAATGCGCATGCCAATTATTTTGAGCAACTACAACGTTGTATCTCACCAACACAGATGGCGATGTTTGGCATGCAGGTCGCTCGCAAGTCAGGCTTTTCACCACTCTTCGGTGCAGCCGTTGGGGTCGTGGTGGGTGGCGTACTGGTGGTGGTGAGTCAGTATGCCTTTGAAAAATACTACAACAATGCCGAGCAGTATCTCTGTTTGGATTGCCAACAAGCGTTTGCATGGGTGCCGTAATTGCATCTCTGACTTTACACGGTTACATCTTTGAATAGATGGATTGTTTAAACCCTTTCAGCACATTTCTGCATCTTTACATCTTTCACTTTTATTTAAGGAATAATCAAAATGGCACATCAACTTGAACAAATGGCGTATGTCGGACAAACCCCTTGGCATGGTCTGGGCAATCAACTTAGCCAAAACCAACCGATTGAAGTCTGGGCCAAGCAAGCAGGTATGGATTGGCGTATTGAATCATCCAATGTCAGCTACATGGCTCAAAACTCACGTGGACAAAGCATCATCATGCCGTATGAAGAACAACGGGTACTGTATCGTTCAGATACCCATACCCCTTTATCGGTGGTGAGTCAGCGTTATCAGGAAGTCCAGCCAATGGAGATTCTGGAATTCTACCGAGACCTAACGGAGCAATCGGGCTTTGAACTGGAAACCGCAGGTGTCTTAAAAGGTGGCAAGAAGTTCTGGGCCCTGGCACGTACAGGACAAACCGCAGAACTTAAAGGTGGGGATGTCAGCAATGGCTATATTCTGTTGGCAACCGCATGTGACGGCACGTTGGCGACCACAGCACAATTCACCAATATCCGTGTGGTGTGTAACAATACTTTAGCGATTGCCTTACGAGGGCAGAGTTCCAATGCAGGCGTGGTCAAAGTACCGCACAGTACTAAGTTTGATGCCGACAAGGTCAAAGATCAACTCGGTATTTCAGTGAAAACATGGTACGACCACATGTATGAAATGAAACAACTCACCCAGCGTAAAGTCACCCAGAAAGAAGCAGCAGCTTATTTTGATGCGGTATTTAACAACAATAGCCTAAGTGCGATGGAACAGGAGGATAACATTATTCAGTACTACCGTAATGTTGCATCTCAAGCCAATCCACAGCCCAATAAAACTGAACCGAATGGACGTGCCATGACCAAAGTCATGAATATGTTTAATGGGCAGGGACGTGGAGCAGACTTATCTTCAGCCAAAGACACCGCTTATGGATTGCTTTGCGCGATCACAGAATTTGTCGATCACGAACGTCGCGCGATGAGTACTGATCACCGCCTTGACTCTGCTTGGTTTGGTGCAGGGGCAGCATTGAAACAACGTGGATTGGAACAAGCTTTACACTTGGCTGTTTAAGCTTGATTTAATCTTGAGATTCTATCATCAGGGCATGTGATCCGTACGATCAAGTGTCCTCCTAATCAACGATCCCTCTTTGCCACATCTTCGGATGTGGCTTTTTTTATGCCGTTTTAAAATCAATGATAGAAGGATAAACCCATGAATCAGATTATAAACCCAACAGTAACGTCTCAATCTCAGTATTTACCAACTATAGCCAATGACAAGCCTAAACAAAGTCAATCAGGTTCAAAACGCAGCTTAAATGCCAAACGTCTGATCAACACCAAACAACTGGACTATCAGGCATGGCTGGAAGTGCGTAAACAGGGAATAGGCAGCAGTGATGCCGCAGCTGCCTGTGGCTTGAATCCCTATATGTCGATGCTGGAACTGTGGATGATCAAAACAGGACGGGTACAGCAAAATATTGAAGATGAAAGCTCAGGACATGCACCTTTATATTGGGGCAAGCAGCTAGAACCGCTAGTGGCTGAATACTACAGTCTGCATACCAATAATAAAGTCCGTCGGGTCAATGCGGTACTGCAGCACCCTGATCCTGACAAAGCCTTTATGTTGGCGAACTTGGATTATGCCGTTGTGGGCAATGAAGACGTGCAAATCCTAGAATGTAAAACCGCAGGGGAATATGGTGCCAAACTCTGGCGAGATGGTGTGCCGTTATACGTGTTGTGTCAGGTACAACATCAACTGGCCGTGACAGGTAAACAAGCGGCACATATTTGTGTGTTGCTGTGTGGGCAGGAAACCAAAATCTACAAAGTCAGTCGTAATGAAGCCCTGATTGAACAGATCATTCAGGCAGAACGGCTGTTTTGGGAGTGTGTTGAAAATGACGTTCCGCCAGCAGTGGATGCCAGTGAATCGGCAGCCAAAGCTTTACAACAGCTCTATCCTGAACATACCCCACTGAGCTGTGTTGATCTAACGGAGGTGAAGCTTGCCAATGAACTGTTTGATCAACTGATACAGGAGAAACAACAGATTGAACAACACCAAAGCCAGTTTGACCTACTCAAACACCGTGTTCAAGCACTGATGCAGGAACATGAACGTGCCGTATTTCAGCAAGGCTCGGTGACTTGGAAAAAGAGCAAGGACAGTATCAGCCTAGACATCAAGTCCTTACTTCAGCACCAACCTGAACTCATCCAACAGTACCCACTGCAGAAAGCAGGCAGTCGTCGTTTCAACATTTATCACGATTAGCTCAAAACTTAGAGTTAATCACTCAGCAAGAAGAAATCTGAAATCCCGTGCAGCCCTGCATGGGATTTTTTTATGCCGATTTTATTTTAAGCACACAGGGCAACACATCTAAACATCTCAACGACAGAGGAATTTCAACATGATTAAAGGTTTAGCAATCACACCACCCATCTTGGGACGGATCAGTATTGGCCGTGTAATAGAAAAGAATGGCAAGCGTCTGCCAGAGAAAGACGATCAGTTCACCATTACCAGTCAAATACAGGGTAAGGACGGTTGGATTAAACACCCCTTGGATGAGCAATTGCGTAGTCAAGCACCGAATCAAAAGCTGCGTAGCATTCCTGTGCGTATGATCTTCAATGACCCTGAATTGAACTTACGTGCCGAGTACAGCTTGTTTGACCGACAGACAGGTCGCCCGATTTGTGTGGGGAATGGTCAGACGTGTCAGCGTATGACATCACAAGGTGTAGAGCAACATCCTTGTCCATCACCCGACTTATGCCCACTTGGACAAGGTGGACATTGCAAGCCTTATGGACGCCTGCATGTCAATTTAGGCGAAGCCGATGAGTTTGGGACTTTTATTTTCAGAACCACTGGTTTTAACAGCATTCGCACTTTGGCAGCACGTTTGAATTACTACCATGCAGCATCAGGTGGTTTGTTGTCGTGTTTACCATTGCAACTCACGTTAAGGGGAAAAAGTACCACCCAAAGCTATCGTCAGCCCGTGTATTACGTAGATTTAACGTTACGGGAAGGTGTGGATTTGCAAACAGCAATTCAGACGGCTAAGGAGATTGACCAACAGGGAAAACAGGCAGGGTTTGATCAGGCGGCATTAGATCAGATTGCACGGCAGGGTTTTGCCAATGCCAAGTTTGAGGTGCATGCAGAGGAGGGGATGGAATTGCTGGAGGAATTTTATCCACACAGTGACAGTGCTGTAGATACAGAGCATTCAGCGCAATTGAGCTATGTGCAGGAGATTCAGCAGGGGTTGCAGCAGAGTGTTAGAGCTGTGAATTGAGCACAGTTGAATTATCTAGTCAGCTTGGTAAGTCAATTAATGGATTCTGAACAAGTTGGCTAGTCACTAATTGAAGGGAGCTTCGGCTCCCTTAATTTTTTTGTTATTCAGGAGTGATAATGCAGGCTTCAAAAATAGCGATCAGTCCATCTAGCCGGCAGTTGAATCCATCAATATTGGCCTGAATCCAGACTTCCTTATTGTTAATTTTACTCCACTGTACCCCATAGCCGCAGTGAGCAAGTAGGTGTTCAAAGAAGATACGCTGGGTGCGTCCATTGCCTTCACGAAATGGGTGAATCACGTTGACTTCACAATAAAAATCAGCGATTTTTTGGATAAGTACTGGTTTGGCTAAACCTTGAAAATAGTGCTGCTGCTCAAGTTGCTTGAAGAGCTTATTGGCTTCAATTTCAATACGCGGGAAGGTACAAAAGCGGGTATCGCCTTTGGCAATATCCACTTGTCTTAGTTCACCTGCCCAGGCATACAGGTCTGAAAAGAGCTGAAAGTGAATGGATTGCAGGTATTTGAGATCGTAAGGTGGCTCCGCATACTCAATTCGTGTGCTGGCATACTCAGTCAACTCCAGTTCTGCCTGTTGCAGAATTTCAGCATCCTGAATGTTCAGTTTGTTTTTGAGGACGTCCGAGTCGGGGTAACAGTAAATGCTGTCACCCATTTCACCATATTTATCCATAAGGAAGCCTGATCACGATTCCGAGGTCTGTGAGAATTTCTTATATTTCTGTAGAATCTGAGCTTTACTTAATGCCGGTGCGGTTGAGGACGGGTTAATGCCTTCCAGCTTTAAACTGGCTTGATAATTCTGCAAGCGCGTAGCTTGGATATATTTTTTTTTCTGTTCGAGAGTGTTTAGCATTCTGGAATTTCCTTGAACAAAGGTAATGTAAGCCTAGTTTAGCAGATGGGCTTATAAATAGGCACGGCTTTCAAAAGCAGGGTTGTAGCGTTATGGTGGATGAACCTTCTATGAGAAAAATCTGAAACCAGACGACAAAATTTGTCGCTTAACTCTCATGCAATAAATGAATAATCAACAATCTGCTTTTTAAATAATATAATATTATCCAACAGTTAAAAAATTATCAGTATTATCTCTAGCAACCGAAGTGTCGCCAGATACTGATCACAGATAAGAATTCAGGAATTGATTCGCCACTATGACCAACAATAACTTTTCTCAAATCGCTTCTTTCATCTGGTCGGTTGCCGACCTGCTGCGTGGTGACTTCAAACAATCGCAATACGGTCGCATCATTCTGCCATTTACCTTGTTACGTCGTTTGGAATGTGTACTGGAAGAAAGCAAGGCGGCGGTACTGGCAGAACATGAAAAAGTCTCCAAGCTGAATCTGCCAGAAGAAGCTCAAGAAAAGTTATTGCTGCGTGCCACCAACGGTCTAGCCTTCTTTAACACTTCCCCCATGGATCTCAGCAAAATGGGGCAGAGTGACATCAAGGCCAACTTAAGCACTTATGTGCAAAGCTTTTCTAAAGATGCCCGTGAGATCTTTGAATACTTTAACTTCATCGAATTTGTCGGCCTCCTCGATGATGCCAACCTTTTGTATAAAGTCGTGCAAAAGTTTGCCACCACGGATCTGAGTCCAAAGAACGTATCCAACCATGACATGGGCTTGGTGTTTGAAGAACTGATCCGTCGTTTTGCCGAAGGCTCGAATGAAACCGCAGGGGAACACTTTACCCCGCGTGACATTGTGCGTCTGACCACGGCACTGGTGTTTATGGAAGATGATGACGTGCTGACCAAGGACGGCATTATCCGCACCATTTACGATCCTACAGCGGGGACGGGTGGCTTCCTGTCTTCAGGCATGGAATATCTGCATGAGCTGAACCCGAATGCCGTAATGCGTGCGTTTGGTCAGGAACTCAATCCAGAATCCTACGCCATCTGTAAAGCCGACATGCTGATCAAAGGTCAGGACGTGAGCCGAATTAAACTCGGTAACACGCTGTCAAATGACCAACTTTCTGTCGATCAGTTTGACTACATGCTGTCTAACCCACCTTTTGGCGTGGACTGGAAAAAAATCGAACAGGACATCAAGGACGAGCACGAGCACAAAGGCTTCGATGGTCGTTTCGGTGCAGGCTTGCCACGGGTATCGGATGGTTCACTATTATTCCTGATGCACCTGATCAGCAAGATGCGTGATGCCAGTAGTAGCGAGAGTGGCAGCCGCATCGGGATTATCCTGAATGGTTCACCTTTATTTACCGGTAGTGCAGGCAGTGGTGAAAGCGAGATCCGTCGTTACATTTTAGAGGCCGACTTGCTTGAAGCCATTATTGCCTTACCGAACGATATGTTCTACAACACCGGGATTGCCACCTATATCTGGGTCCTCAGCAATAAAAAAGCCGCTGAACGTAAAGGCAAGGTACAGCTGATCAATGCCTCAAACCTCAGTACCAAAATGCGTAAGTCGCTGGGTTCAAAACGTAACTATTTGACTGAAGCTGAAATTGCCACCATTACCCAAAATTACGGTGACTTTGTGGCGGTAGATACTTTGGCGCAGGATGGCGAAACCGAACAGCAAAAACCATTCGCCAGCAAAATCTTTGACAGCCATGAATTCGGCTACCGTCGCGTGACCATTGAACGTCCATTGCGTTTATCGGCACAGCTCAGCGATAGTGCGATTGCATCATTACGCTTTGCGCCGAAACTGTTTAATGCCGTGATGCAAAGCATCGATGCGCAATTGGGCACAGCCTTTGGTACAGTGTGGACAGCAGAAACTTACGGTCAGTTGCAGGACGTTGCCCTTGAGGTGCGTGCCCTGATTAAAGCGGAATTCCCTGAGCTAAAAGAAAAAGACATTAAAGAGGTACTGGATAGCAAAATCTGGCTATTCCAGAAAGCCCTTATGGAAAAAGCCGAGGCGTTACAAGAGGTGATTGGCACTGAGCAGTTTGATGACTTTAACCAGTTTGATGAAGTCTTGAAGAAAACCCTCAAGCAAACCGACATGAAGCTGGATGCCAAAGAGAAGAAACAGCTGTTAGATGCCATTACCTGGAAGAATCCGGAAGCAGAACCAGTGATTAACAGGGTGCTTAAACAGGCGGAAAACCCACTGTATGGTCAGTTCAACTACCAGGGCAAAGTGGTGGAGTTTGTGCAGGATGGGGATTTGCGTGATGCGGAGAATATTGCGCTGAATCCAAAGGTCAGTACGACTGAGCTGATTGAAGACTACTTTAAACGTGAAGTACAGCCACATGTGGCGGATGCCTGGATCAATGCCGACAAGCGCGATGAAAAAGATGGCGAGATTGGCATCGTGGGTTATGAAATTCCGTTTAACCGTCATTTCTACGTGTACCAACCACCACGTGATTTAGCTGAGATTGATGCGGATTTAGATGCGGTGAGTGCCGAGATTATGCAGCTGCTACAAGAGGTGCATTCCTGATGGTTAAGACAGCCGCAAAGTATCAAGCTTATGCAGAATATAAGGATTCAGGGGTTGAATGGGTCGGAGATATTCCATCAACATGGGATGTAAAACCTGTATTAGCTTTATTTTCCTCGCTAGTTGAAAAAAATACTGATGGCTATGAATCTAATGTTTTATCTCTAAGTTATGGTCGTATTGTACGAAGAGATATTGAAGATAATTTTGGATTATTACCAGAGTCATTTAATACTTATCAAATAGTAAAAAATGGAGACATAATTTTAAGATTAACTGATCTTCAAAATGATAAACGTAGTCTTAGAGTTGGATTGGTCAAGGAAAAAGGGATTATTACATCAGCCTATTTAAAATTATCAGTCAATCAACATATTGATCCTCGATTTGCTTATCGTTTATTACATTCATACGACACAACAAAAGTTTTCTATGGAATGGGTGGTGGTTTACGCCAGTCGATGAAATTTGAAGATTTCAAGAGATTGCCAATACTTCTTCCTTCCAAAGATGAACAAATCAAAATTGCCAACTTCCTCGACCATGAAACCGCCAAAATCGATCACCTGATTGAAAAACAACAACAACTGATTGAGCTGCTCAAAGAAAAACGCCAGGCGGTGATTAGCCATGCCGTGACCAAAGGGCTTAACCCAAATGTGCCGATGAAAGATTCGGGTGTGGAATGGTTAGGGGAGGTGCCGGAGCATTGGAAAATTATAAAAGGTGGCTATATAGGAACCTTATTTGGCTCTGAATCTATTCAAGAAGATGATGTTACTGATCAAGGATCATTACCCTTTATTAAGGTTTCATCCTTATCGGCAGAAACATTCAAACTAAGTAATATTGACTGGTTTGTCTCAGAAAGAAGAGCTAAATTTTGTAAAGCTGAAAAAAATTATATTGTTTTTCCAAAACGTGGAGCAGCAATCTTTACGAATAAAGTTAATGTTATAGAGGTTGATTCAGTCATTGATCCTAATTTAATGGGGTGGAAAATTGGGAAACAAGGGATAACGGAATATTTTGCGTTATTGTTAAAAACGAGAGGATTGGATGATATTGCAGATGTATCAACTGTACCTCAAATAAATAATAAACATATTGCACCAGAAAAATTTCCGTTACCTACACTAAGTGAGCAATGTGAAATAGTGAAATTTGTGGGTATGGAATTAACGAAATTTGATGAAATGATATTAAAAGCAGAATCCGCAATTCAGCTCATGCAAGAACGTCGAACCGCCCTGATCTCAGCCGCAGTGACAGGCAAGATTGATGTTCGCCACTGGCAAGCGCCAACGGTTGCTGAGGCAGACACGGAGTTCAACGCATGAGTCTAGACGCCACCCGTGAAAGTATTTTTCAGAATGACATCATTCAGCAGATGTTGGCTCAAGGCTGGCAGCTTGGCACACCACAAGGCTATAACCGCGAAAATGCCTTGTATGAGCAGGACGTACTAGATTTTGTGCAACAAACCCAAGCACAAGACTGGCAGAAGTTTCAGCGCATCTTTCCAAATGATACCGAACGGCATTTTCTCGATGCGGTGGTTGCCCAGCTAAAAAAAGCCGACATCAATGCCACTGATGAACAGTCACGTAGCTATGGCACCTTGGGTGTACTGCGTCACGGAGTTAAAACCCGCAGTGCCCGTTTTTTCCTGTGTCAGTTTAAACCAGAACATGCGCTGAATCCCGATACCTTAGCCAATTACAAAAAGAACATCTGCCGCATTGTGCCAGAGTTGGTCTATAGCCCGTATGCTACGGCTGCCGAGTTACAGGACATGGGCAAACAGGCCAAGAAATGGCGCATTGACCTGGTGCTGTTTATCAACGGCTTTCCGGTGGCAACACTGGAACTCAAGTCCGAGTTTAAGCAGGCCGTGCAGAATGCCATGTTGCAGTACAAACGTACCCGCTTGCCGAAAGATCCAGAAACCAACAAGCCTGAACCCTTGCTGATGTTTAAGCGTGGCGCATTGGTACATTTTGCCGTGAGTCAATACGAAGTCTATATGGCGACCCAGTTGGCCGGAGAAGATACTTTCTTCCTGCCATTCAATAAAGGTACGCATGACGGTGGCGCAGGCAATGATGTGCCAGAAGACCAGAATCAGTACGCCACCGCCTATCTGTGGAATGAAGTCCTCACACCGGACAATTTGCTGAATATCATTGGACGTTTTGTCCATCTGCAAATTGAAGAAAAAGAAGACTGGGAAGGACGCAAGTACAAAAAAGAACTGCTGATCTTCCCACGTTACCACCAGTGGAATGTGGTCACCAAACTGATCAATGCCGCCTTAGAGGAGGGCACTGGACAGAAATATCTGATTCAGCACAGTGCAGGTTCAGGTAAGTCCAACTCGATTGCCTGGACAGCACATCAGCTCTCGACCCTGTACGATCAACAGAATCAGAAACTGTTTGATTCGGTGATTGTAGTCACGGATCGTACCATTCTGGATGCCCAGCTACAGGACACCATCTACCAGTTTGAACATGCCGATGGCGTGGTCGGACGCATCAATAACAAAGAAGGTGATGGCTCCAAATCGGAAAAACTGGCCAAGGCACTGGAAACCTCACAGCCGATTATCATTGTGACCATCCAGACTTTCCCCTTTGTGCTGCGTGCGATTGAAAACAGTACCAATCTGAAACAGCGACGTTATGCGGTGATTGCCGATGAAGCGCATTCTTCACAAAGTGGCTCTACGGCACGACAACTGAAAGAAGTGTTGATGCTGGAAGAGCGCGAAGAGGATGCTGAACTGTCTTCGGAAGATATTCTGGATGCGGTGGTGGCTGCACGTAAGGGCAGTAATAACCTCAGCTACTATGCCTTTACCGCGACACCGAAAGACAAAACCCTGCAACTGTTTGGCCGTGTACCCAATCCTGAGCTCCCGCCATCCAAGCAGAACAAGCCGGAAGCCTTCCATGTTTACTCCATGCGCCAAGCCATTGAAGAAGGCTTTATTCTGGATGTGCTGAAAAACTATACCAACTATAAAGTGGTGTATAAGCTCAAACAAAAAATTGAAGAAGCCGACAAACAGGTCGATGCCAAAAAAGCCAAGATCAGACTGAATCAGTGGGTGCGCCTGCATGACCACAACATTTCTCAGAAAGTGAAAGTCATTGTCGAGCATTTCAAAAATAACGTGATGGGCTTATTGGGTGGACAGGCCAAAGCCATGGTGGTGACCAGTTCACGTAAAGAAGCGGTGCGTTACAAGCTCGCTTTTGATAAATACGTGACGGATCAGGGCTATAAGTCCATTCAGGCTATGGTCGCATTCTCGGGTGAGGTTGAGTTTAATGACAAGGATACCGACAGCAGTGGTTTAGTCGGGCAGACCTTTAATGAACGCAACATGAACCCGGGGCTAAAAGGGCGGGAAATGCGTAAGGCCTTTGATAGTGATGACTATCAGGTGATGCTGGTGGCCAACAAGTTCCAGACTGGCTTTGACCAACCGAAACTGTGTGCTATGTACGTGGACAAGAAACTTGGCGGTGTGGAATGCGTACAGACCTTATCACGCCTGAACCGCACCTATCCGAGCAAGGCGGAATCTGGCACCTTTGTCTTGGATTTCTTTAACGATCCCGAAGACATTCTGGCAGCCTTTCAGCCCTATTACCAAACCGCAGAACTGGCCGATGTCTCCAATCCGGATCAGATCTTTGACCTGTTTGAAAAGCTGAAAGCTACCAAGATTTTTCTGTGGACGGAAGTTGAACAGTTTGTAGAAGCCTTCTTTACCAAGAACAAATCCAATGCTGCGATCAGTAATATCTGCAAACCCGCGGTTGAACGCTGGCAGAAACGTTATAGTCAGGCCATCGAAGCCTATAATACCACCAGAGACATGCTGGAACGCTGCAAGAAAACCAATGATGCGGTGCTGATTGCTAATGCCGACAATGCCTTTAAAGAGGCCAAGCTTGAAAAAGACAAGTTGGAAATCTTTAAAAAAGACTTGGGCAGCTTTACTCGTTTTTACGAGTTTATGTCGCAGATCGTGGACTACGATGACAAAGAACTGGAGAAGCTCAGTCTGTATGCGCGTAACCTGCGTCCATTGCTGCGTGAAACCGCAACGAAAGATGATGAGGTGGATCTGAGTAATGTCAGCATGAGCCATTACCGCTTGTCCAAGATCCGTCAGCAAGACATCAAGCTGAAAGAAGATGCCGAAGATTTTAAGCTAGAACCGGGCAATGACCTCGGTGCAGCCAAGCCACGTGACAAGAAAGAAGAGTTCCTGTCACAGATTATAGAGCGTCTGAATGATGTCTTTATCACTGATAACCTAACCGATAAAGACATGCTGAACTATGCCTATACGGTACGTGACAAGCTGGCGGAAAATGAGATTGTGATGAAGCAGATCGCCAACAATACCCGTGAACAGGCCATGCTGGGTGATTTCCCGAAAGCGATGGATGATGCCATTCTTGGTAGCAGTGCCGCACATCAGGAACAGATGATGCAGTTGCTGTCTGATCCGGCGAAGGCTAGCATATTTGCACGGGTGATCTTTGATATGTTGAGCAGTCCAAGATGACCGCTAAATTAACAAAGGGGGGCTTTGTTGCACAAACCTATCTGTAAAGGCTTTTTCAGCGATATAATTTTCAAATGAAGAAGCCTACACACAAAATCTACCGCACAACCAATTGGCCCGCATATAACCGAGCACTCATGAGTCGCGGAAATATTGCCATTTGGTTTGATCCTGCTACGCAATGGTATGCTCCATCAAAAGGCAAACAAGGGCGAAATCAAACCTACTCCGACGCAGCTATCCAATGCTGCTTAATGATTAAATCCTTATTCCGTCTATCTTTAGGTATGGTCACTGGCTTTGTGCAAAGTCTGATTAAACTTTGCGGATTAAATTGGACCGCACCAGATTACAGTACGCTTTGTAGAAGACAAAAGCATATTGATATTGCAATCAGCTACCAAAAAAGTAGCGATGGGCTGCATCTACTCGTAGACTCTACAGGCATGAAGTTTCTAGGTGAGGGCGAATGGAAACGCAAGAAACATGGAGCTGAATATCATCGCCAATGGCGTAAACTACATATTGGTATAGATGCCAAAACCCTACAAATACGCGCTATTCAGCTCACAACCAATAATGTCAGTGATTCACAGGTGCTTGGTGATTTACTTAATCAGATTCCACAAGATGAGCAGATTGACTCTGTTTATACCGATG